>JAJYCH010000132.1 GCA_021778575.1 Planctomycetota bacterium | reverse complement strand
GCCGATCCGATCACCCTGCGGTCGAGCGCCCGGATTGCCAGCAGCGTCCTGCTCGACCGGCCTTATGACGAGGCGCCGGTGAGTAACCTCTTCGTCTTCGGCCGCAAGCAGGATCTCGTCTTTCAGAAAGCCGACGGCAAGAGCGCGCGCCGTCGCCATCACGTCCGGTTCTGGAAGTCGGTTGAGCTGGGCCGAGGGGCCACGCCGCTCTGGATCGGCGCCGTCACGTTCGACCGGAGCGTCGGGTTCAGCCACACGACCGGCCAGATCACCCATCATATCGGGCCGAACATCGACGCCGAACGCGACGGCTTGATCGGCGACCTCCGCAACGGAGGCTGGCTTTCGGAGATTTTCCAGGTCACGGGAGTCGGCTCGACACTCCTGGGGCGCAACGGCGGCGGCGACCTCTACTATACCGATGGCGAGCTGACCGTCGGCGTCGTGGTCACCGGCGCAACCCGGTTCACGAGCCCACCCGAGCTGGACAATCCGGTCGCCGTGCAAATCAAGGAACAGTTCTGGACCGCTATTCGCCCCTGGTACAAAGCATTGCCCGAGCCTTGAGCGGCGCCCGAACCGTCAACGGAATCGGCGCGAGCCGCAATTCACGTTTCGATCGATCGGACGGACGCTTGACGCCCGCTTGACCGGCTGTACACTCTCAAACTGGACCAGGGCGTTTCTCTCGTCCCCGGATCTGATCATCCCCAGGTGTCGACAGTCCCGATGAACCCACGGCCGACGATTTTTATCCTGGACAGTTTCTCACTCATCTACCAGGTGTTTCACGCCATTCCCGCGATGAACGGGCCGGCGGGTCAGCCGACGAACGCCGTCTTCGGGATCTTTCGCGACCTCCTCAATATCCTCAAGACCTATAAGCCCGAGTATCTTGCCGCCGCCTTCGATGGCGAGGAAAAAACCAAGCGGGCCGAGTTCTTTCCCGAATATAAGGCCCAGCGCGGGCCGATGCCCGAGGATATGATCCCGCAAATCCCCGTGATCCGACGGGTCTTCGAAGGGTTCCAGATTCCCGTTCTGACCCACCTCGGAGCCGAAGCCGATGACGTGATCGCCACGCTTGCCCGACGGGCCGCCGAACGCGATCTGAACGTCGTCATCTGCACCGCCGACAAGGACGCCCGCCAGCTTCTCAACGATCGGACGCGAATTCTCAATCTCCGGACCGGCAAGTTTCTTGACGTGGACGGGCTCAAGCTCGACTGGGGGGTTCGCCCCGACCAGGTCATCGATACCCTGGCCCTGACCGGTGATACCGTGGACAACGTCCCGGGCGTTCCCGGAATCGGCCTGAAGACCGCTGTCGGGCTCTTGCAGGAGTTCGACACGATCGAAGGGATCATGGCCAATATCGACAAAGTCTCGGGAGCCAAGCGCAAGCAGAATCTTCTCGATCACGTGGCCACGGTCCAGCAAGCCCGGACGCTCATCACCCTCGAAACCGACCTCCCGCTCGATCTCGACTGGACGGCGCTTCGGTCGGACGGCTACTCGTCGAAACAGCTCAAAGCTCTGTGCGCTGAGTGTGGGTTTCACCGGTTCGCCGAGGAACTCATCGATTCCGCTCCGGAGCCCGAAGCCCCCTGGGTCGCCGATTATCGGCTCGTCGACACGGTCGAAAAACTCGGGGAGTTCGCGGCCGATCTCGCCCGACAGAAACGAATCTGCATCGATAGCGAGACGACCGGGGTCGACCCGCTCCGCGCCGGTCTCGTGGGGCTTTCGTTCGCCTGGGAATCCGGAGTCGCGTACTACTTGCCGGTCCGTGGGCCGATGGGTGCGCGAGTCTTGCCTCTCCATGCCGTGCTCGACGCCATCCGGGGGCCGCTTGCCGATCCCGAAGTCGAAAAAATCGGCCAGAACCTCAAGTATGAGATGCTCGTCCTTCGAGGCGTGGGGCTGGAGATCGCCGGCCCGGTGACCGACACGATGGTCCTGAGCTATTTGCTCGAAAGCGGCGAACGCAACCATGGCCTCGACCAGCTCTCCGACCGGCTCCTCGGCCATACGATGATCCCGATCACCGACCTGATCGGTAAGGGGAAAAACCAGATCACGATGGATCTGGTCGACCTCTTCAAGATCACCGAATATGCCGCCGAGGACGCCGACGCCACCTGGAGAATCGCCGAGATCCTGACCGAGAAGGTCAAGTCGGCCGGACTCTGGAACCTCTACGCCGACCTCGAACGCCCCTTGATCGGAATCCTCGGCGCGATGGAAGCCACCGGCGTCAAGGTCGACGTGGCCCGGCTCCAGGAACTCTCCAGGGAGTTCGCCGCGAAGATCACCGCGATCGAGTCCGAGATCTATGAGCTGGCCGGACACAAATTCAACATTGGTTCACTCCCGCAATTGCGTCAGGTTCTCTTCGACGAGTTGAAGCTGCCGTCGACCAAGAAGACGCCCGGGGGCGAGCCCAGCACCGATGTCGAAGTCCTCGAAAGCCTGGCGACCCGGCACCCGCTGCCCAAACTGCTGATCGAACAGCGCCATTTCAGCAAACTCAAGAGCACTTATCTGGATGCCCTGGCCACCCTGGCCGACGAGGACGGGCGGATTCACGCCTCCTTTAACCAGGTTGTCGCCGCGACCGGCCGACTCAGTTCGAGCGACCCGAACCTCCAGAATATTCCGATCCGATCCGAAGACGGCGGCCAGATCCGGCAGGCCTTCGTGGCCGGATTCCCGGGCTGGTCGTTGATCACGGCGGATTACTCGCAGATCGAGCTCCGGATTCTCGCCCATTACACCCAGGACCCGGCGCTCCTCCGGGCCTTCGCCGATGGGATCGACGTCCACACGACGGTCGCCGCCCGGATCTTCCGGGTTCCCGAGGCTCAGGTCGACGCGAACCAGCGTCGCGTGGCGAAGACGGTCAACTTCGGCGTGATTTATGGGATCAAGCCGTTCGGACTGGCGACCCGGCTGGGGATCACCCAGACCGAGGCGGCGTCGTTCATCGATGCCTACTTCACCGAGTACTCCAGCGTCGAAGCCTTCATGAATCGGACGCTCGAAGGGGCGCTGCGGGACGGCTACGTCGAGACGATCCTGGGCCGACGCCGGGCGATCAACGGAATCAAGAACACCACCGGCCGTAATCTGAACGCCGCCGAGCGAACCGCCGTGAACGCGGTGATCCAGGGCTCGGCGGCCGACCTGATCAAGCGGGCAATGCTCGAAGTGAACGCGCGGATCAAGGCCGAGGGACTTCAGGCCCGCCTGCTCTTGCAGATCCACGATGAACTGGTTTTCGAGGCACCCGACACCGAGATCACTCGCCTGGGCGCGTTGGTCCGCCAGGCGATGGTCGAAGCGATCGCGTTTGATGTTCCGCTTCAGGTCGAGATCGCCGCCGGTCCCAACTGGTTGGATGTCACCGAACTGGCATGAATGCTGCCGCTTCTTTCAATGGTTCGGGACATCCTGGGTTGACGATCCTCCTCCACCTCCGGTTTTTGTTTTTGAGAAAATTGGCGGTCTCGGCGGGTTCCCGATTGCAGTTGTCCGGCGGGCGCCGTATAAACTTAGAATAATAATCCCCCGATCGCACCCTCGGCTTGCGATCACCCCCCCTCTTGATCTCCGTCGTGCAGTTGTTGTCCGCCGCGCTTGTTCACGCGAGAACACTCACGAACGAGCCTGGCGGAAGCGAGAGGTCGGGGTCGCTCAAACCCGTTTACCCGATTTTCCACTCAGAGAGATTCGACGTCTTTCCACGCGACGTCTCGCGGCCTTTCTTCTTCCGCGGCGCTCCGGGAATCCCTTCGGTCTTTCCCTGAAATCACTCCTTCCTCTGGTTGTCCGGGCTTTGTGCGAGTCCCGGACGACTCTCCGCGTTCCGCCCGAGATCCGGGCGTGGATCGAATCATCATGCCCCGCTTCAAGCGCGATCATCCCAGCCCTCGCCCGCCTCGCCGACCTTCGGGTCCCTGGCAACATGGCCCGTTCCCTGTCATTGGCGTCATCGGCGGTATTGGCGCCGGCAAGAGCCAGGTGGCCGCGTGCCTGGCCGGTCTGGGTGCGTTCTTGCTCGACGCCGACGCAATCGGCCATGTTCTCCTGGAACAGAGCCCCAGTCGCGACCGGGTTCTCGAACGCTTTGGCGAGGAAGTCCTCGAACCGTTCGGTGAGTTCGGTGTTCGCCGAGCGATCGATCGTCGAATCCTCGGAAAGCTCGTCTTTTCGAGCCCCGAGGCCTTGCGAGACCTCGAAGCGATCCTCCATCCGGCCATGCAGCGGACGTTCGCGAAAGCGATCTCACGCGAGGCCCGGAAGGGAAACGTCCCGGCCGTCGTCCTCGACGCCGCGATTCTTTATGAGGCCGGCTGGGATACCTTGTGCGACCTGGTAGTCTTTGTCGACGCCAGCCCCGAGATTCGTCTGGCCCGGCTCGAATCGAGCCGAGGCTGGACCGCAGACGCTCTCGCGGCCCGCGAAAAAGTCCAGGGACCGCTCGAAGAGAAGCGCCGTCAGGCCGACCAGATCGTCACCAACGAGGGAAGCCCCGAGGAACTTCGAGCCTCGGTCGAGACTCTCTGGAAAACCATCGTGTCCCGTCCCCGCCGCCGTCGAGCTTCGGCACCGGCCGAACCAGGTCCGGCCGACAAGGGCCGGACCCGCTATTGAATCGCGCGATCAGCCCAGCAATTGCCGCCCGACCCAGTGAACCCGCCAATCGATCACATCTGTCCGACCGAACGACCGAGGAGCTTCGATTCCCATGCCCAACGAGACTCGCCCCCGCCGGGAGTCTTCCAGCTCGACCCGACTCCGGACCAAGGCCGCCGCCGCTGCGGCACCTAATCCGCCGGGCGTCGAAGACACGCCCCCTGAATCGTTCGAGTCGAAAGGTTTGCCCGCCACCACCACGCCGGAAACCAGCCACGCGGCGCCGTCGGCAAACTCCTCACCGCTGGCCGGTTATCGCGATCGCGACGAACGGCCGGTCGAACGCGAGCCGTCGCGGTATCGCGAGCGACCGGGCACCGAGCGTGAAGGGGGCCTCTCACTCCGCGAGCGGCTCGCCCGTGACCGATCCGAGCGGGAATCGAGCGGGGCCGGCCGGACCGAAGCCCGCGAAGCCGGTCCGCTCTCCCGATCAAGAGACGGCGAAGCGCCCGTTCCTCGGGAGCGGGAACCGATCACTCCCAGCGCCTCCGCCCCGGCTCCGGTCGCTCCGGCGGAAACCCCCGCCGCACCGCCGGCCACTCAAGGTGGACTTCCCGCAGAGGACGACGACGCCTTCGGTGACAACGCGATACATGACCGCTACGAGGACATCAAGCGCGGCGAGATCCACCTGACCGAGCTGCAAAAAATGACCATGCCTCAGCTCATTCGCACGGCGAAGAGTGAAGGCGTGATCGAGTTCACCGGCCTGAAGAAGCAGGATCTGATCTTCAAGATCCTCAAGGAACGGGTCAAGCAGAACGGCTTGATGTTCGGCGAAGGGACTCTCGAAGTCCTTCCCGATGGCTTTGGCTTCCTCCGCTCGCCCGACTACAACTATCTCCCCTGCCCTGACGATATCTACGTCTCCCCCAGCCAGATCCGCCGGTTCGGCCTCAAGACCGGTGCCATCGTCGCCGGGCAAATCCGTCCGCCCAAGGAAAACGAGCGTTACTTCGCGCTCCTCCGGGTCGAGGCGATCAACTACGAAGACCCCGACAAGCTCAGCGAGAAGGTCGGCTTCGACGATCTGACCGCACTGCACCCGATGGGCCGGTTGATCCTCGAAAACGGTGCCGATGAGATCAGCATGAGGGTGGTTGACCTGGTCTCGCCGATCGGGATGGGCCAGCGTGGCTTGATTGTCGCACCTCCCCGGACCGGCAAGACGATCCTGCTCCAGAAGATCGCCAACAGCATCCTCGCCAATCATGAATCGGCCTACGTGATGGTCCTCCTCATCGACGAGCGGCCCGAAGAAGTCACGGACATGGAGCGATCGGTGAAAGGGCCGACCGCCGAGGTCATCTCGTCGACCTTCGACGAGCCCGCCAGCCGCCACATCCAGGTGGCCGAGATGGTGATCGAGAAGGCGAAGCGGATGGTCGAGTTCGGCCGCGACGTCGTGATCTTGCTCGACTCGATCACCCGACTCGCCCGCGCCTATAACACCGAGGCGCCGCACTCGGGCAAGATCCTGACCGGTGGTATCGACGCCTCGGCGCTCCAGAAGCCGAAACGATTCTTCGGGGCCGCGCGGAAGATCGAGGAAGCCGGTAGCCTGACGATCCTCGCCACCGCTCTGGTCGACACCGGAAGCCGGATGGACGACGTGATCTTCGAGGAGTTCAAGGGAACCGGCAACATGGAGTTGCACCTCGACCGGAGGCTGGTCGACAAACGGGTCTGGCCGGCGATCGACGTGAACCGCTCGGGAACCCGTCGCGAAGAACTGTTGATGGACCCCGAAGAACTCCGCCGGGTCTGGATTCTCCGCCGGGTCCTCAACGACATGAACCCCGTCGAGGCGATGGAACTGCTGACCGGCCGGATGAAAAAGACCAAGACCAACGCCGAGTTCCTGATGAGCATGAACCTGTCGTGATGCGGAGGTCGTGATGGCCACGGTGACTCGAAGACATCCCCAGGTCGCGGTGATCCGCCACGTTCCTTACAAGGTCTATGTGCGTCTCGCTCGTGCATCAGTTAATCGTCATGAGCGAATGACTTATCATAACGGGACGCTTGAAATCGTGACGCTGCGACTTCGAAAGCATGAGCGACCCTCAGCGAGATTGCGCATTTTGATCTCCGTTGTCGCCGAAGCATTGGGACTGGAGTATGAGGGAACCGACAGCGCGACCTTTTCCAAGTCTGGGGATGGGCCTTACCAGGGAGTCGGCAAGGAACCCGACAAAAGTTTTTACATCGCCAATTTGACTCGTCTGCCACAAGACCGTGATCCTGATCTCGATGCAGGCGACCCTCCGCCTGATCTCTGGATCGAGGTCGATAACCGCGTCAGTTCGGCAGATCGTCTTCCTGTCTACGCGGCTCTCGGCGTTCCCGAAGTCTGGCGTTTCCGTGCCGAGACGAGACGGCTGCAAATTCTTGAACTGGTCGAAGCAAATTATCAACCGGTCGATCGAAGTCTGTCTCTGCCGATCTTGACGCCCTCCCTCGTCCTGGAAGCTCTTGCTCTGGGAGAGGGACTACCGGAATCCACGTGGGTCCGTCTCCTCCGAGAATGGGTCAGGAAGTTGGCCGAGAGTCAAGGCTGATGGAAAGGCATTGTTATCAAAGCATTCATGAACCTGGAGCATGAGGACGAGTACCACCCGCACTGAGTTGGAGATCGTTATGGCCACGGTGACTCGAAGACCACGATCCGGCGTGGTTGTCCTCCGTCAAGTTCCCTACGAATATTATGTTCACTTGACCAATGCGTCGGCGAACCGTCATCTCCGGATGGCTTACCACGATGGAACACTCGAGATCGTGTCACCTCGATTACGGCAGCATGAAGAACCATCGGTCTGGTTTCGCTGGATCGTGGCGGCCATCTGTCGCTACCGGAGAATTCGGTTCAAATGCACCGCCGGGACGACTTTCCGACGCGGAGGCGGTGCGCCTCTCAAAGGATCAGGCAAAGAAGCGGATGAGAGCTACTATATTGCCAACGTAAGTCAGCTTCCGGTAGGTCGCGATCCGGACCTTGAGGCGGGTGATCCTCCGCCTGACCTCTGGATCGAGGTCGATCATCGAGTCAGCTCAAAAGGCCGACTCCCGGTTTATGCAAAACTCGGGATACCCGAAGTCTGGCGTTATCGGTCGAACAGCAAGAAACTCGAATTCTTGAAATTGGTAGATGGCTCGTACAAACCGATCGACCAGAGCTTGGCGCTGCCGTTGCTCACCCCAGCGCTGGCGCTCGAAGCCTTGGCACTGGGAGAAAATGCGGACGACCTCGAATTGATGGATCGACTCGATGAGTGGGTGCGTCGGACTCTTCCGATCAATTGAGGCGATGGACAACGTTCAAAGCCCACCAGTGGAGTTCTGACGAGATGGCTCTGAACCAGACGAAACAGCATGATGAGTGCTGCGTGCGGTGTCAGAGTCACCGTCTTATCCCGGGAAAATTTGTTTCCAATGAAGAAGTAACGGCCCCCGCATACTTTCGCTGGTATTGGCCCAAGGGTGCTTTACAAACTTTCCTGTTTTACCTTGGCATCTTCCAGCCGGAAGCCATTCATGTTACCTCCGAATCGTTTCTCTGCCTTGAATGCGGAACCGCCTGGACTTCCATCAATCTCGACGATGCCAGGGCAAAAATCAGCAAACGCGGCGACGACGAACTGAAGCGAAAAGTCGGCATCGATGATAAGGTCGTCTCTTTGAATGACGACTTCGCCTGAACACTCCGAGATATCAACCCCCATGCCCATGCTCGAAGGCGACTTCTCCTCACCCCCCGGCCGGTTCGCGATCGTCGCGGCCCGGTTCAACTCGATGATCACCGAGGCTCTGCTGTCGGGCTGTCTCGACACGTTCGCGCGTCATGGCGTTCCGGCCGACCGCGTTGACGTGGCCTGGGTGCCCGGCTCGTTTGAGATCCCGCTGATCGCCAAAAAACTGGCCGGATCGGGCAAATATGCGGCGGTTATCACTCTCGGATGCGTGATCCGGGGCGAGACCGGGCATTATGACCATGTTGCCGGCCAGGCCGCGGGTGGCATCCTTCAAGCCAGCCTGACCACCGGCGTTCCCGTGATCTTCGGCGTCCTCACGACCGAGACCGTCGAGCAAGCCCTCAACCGCTCGGGCTTGAAGGCCGGCAACAAAGGAAACGACTCGGCACTGGCCGCGATCGAGATGGTCAACCTGCTCCGGCAGATTGATCCGGGAACAACTTGAACGTCAAACCGGCTGAGCCA
>JAJYCH010000131.1 GCA_021778575.1 Planctomycetota bacterium | reverse complement strand
TACGCGCGAGTCTCGTTGAGCCAGGCTTGAAACGCCTTGACATCCTGGTTCTTGATCGAGGATTCGATAACGGCCTGGATCTGGTTCTTGATCCGCGCGATCCTTCGCAACAGGTAAGGGCTCTGGACCAGGATCTCGGGCGGAAACGGATGATCGTTCGAATAACCGCGAAGGTCGGGGTTGGGGGTATACCCATAATCCATGTAAACGCCCCACTGCTTCACGTCGGCGAAGAAAGCCGCCATCCGATAGAAGTCGCGCGTGGCGAACGGGTCGTACTTGTGGTCGTGACATTCAGCGCAGCCCATCGTGGAGCCGAGCCAGGTGATCGAGACGGTCCGGACACGATCGCCGGCGTACTTGGCCAGATATTCCTTCGGCTGGGCCCCTCCTTCGCGAGTCATCATGTTCAGCCGGTTGAACCCGGTGGCCACAAGCTGCGCCGAGGTCGGAGCGGGCAGGAGGTCGCCCGCCAGTTGTTCGAGCGTGAAGCGATCGAACGGCATGTTCGCGTTGAAGGCGTCGATCACGTAATCGCGATAGGGGAAGATATGTTGGTTCTGGTCGCCGTGATAGCCCACCGTGTCGGCGTAGCGAGCCAGGTCGAGCCAGGGAACCGCCATTCGCTCGCCATAATGGGGCGAGGCGAGCAGGCGGTCGACCAGTTTCTCGTAAGCGTTGGGGGCACGATCGGTCTCGAACGCTTGAACCTCGTCGGGCGTGGGTGGCAGGCCGATCAGGTCGAGACTCAACCGACGAATCAGCGTCCGCCGATCCGCCGGTCGCGACAGGCTCAGCCCATGCGATTCAAGTCCCGCGACGATGAACGTGTCGATCGCGTTCTTGATTGCTAGTTGATTCTTGACGGCGGGGAGGGCTGGTCTCCGGATCGGTTCGTAAGCCCAGTGTGCCTGATATCCCGCCCCTTGTTCGATCCAGCGCTTCAGGGTCTGCTTCTGCGCGAGGGTGAGCGACTTGGTTGATTCGGGCGGCGGCATCACCTGGTCGGGATCGGCACTGTTGATCCGGGCGATGATCTCACTGGCATCCGGCTGGCCGGGCACAATCGCCTCCTGGGCGATCGCCGACTCGCGGACGTCGAGCCGGAGGTCGGCCTTGCGGTGGCTCTTGTCGGGACCGTGGCAGAGAAAGCAGTTCTCGGACAGAATCGGCCGGATATCACGGTTGAACTCGACCTCGTCCGCCGCGATCAGCCCCGAAGGAGCCACCGCCAGCACCAGCCAGGCGAACAACGAACGAGTCATCGGGACTGATCTCCAGAGGAGAATGCGTCGAGGCCGGCCAGGCCCGCCTCGACGCGGCGATTCGGGGGTTTGCGCTCAAACGTCGCAGAGAGTCACAGCCTGACGGAGTCCGACCAGCGGGTCGCGGGTGGGAATAAATTCCTGGCCGACATAACCAGTATAGCCGACCTCGACGAGAGCTTCCATGATCGGCTTGTAGGCGATCTCTTGCTTGTCGTCGAGTTCGCCCCGGCCCGGATTTCCGGCGGTGTGAACGTGGCCGATCACGTCCTTGATCTGATGGATTCGCCGGATGATGTCGCCGTCCATGATCTGGACGTGATAAATGTCAAACAGCAGCTTGAGGTTCGGCGAGCCGACTCGCTTGATGATATCCACGCAATAATCGGTATGGTCGCCTTGATAGCCGGGATGCCCCTTCATCGCCGTGCTATCTCGGGAGTTCAACATTTCGAGGCAGAGGGTGATGCCCTTCTTCTCGGCGTAAGGGACGATCTTCTTGAACCCCTCGACGCAGTTCCGGGCCCCCACGTCGTTGGGAATCCCTTCGGCGAAGCCGGTGAAGCAGATCACCTTCTGAAAACCGAAATCGGCGCAGGCATCAATTGCGGTCTTCGTCGCCTTGATCACCTGGTCGTGATATTTGGGGTTGTTGAAACCCTTGGCGAACGGCGGGGCGGGGTTCATGTCGATCTGGCCGATCGCGCATTCGAGCCCCGCTTTCTTCAAGAGCGGGAAATACTTGGGATCGACCAGCTCGATGCTGCCGCAACCAAGTTGCTTGGCGACCTCGATGGCCTGAGGGAAATCCCAGTACTTCTCGAAGCACCAGTAAACGATCGACTGCTTGATCCGACCATTCCTCGACGCCTGACCCGCGACAGGTCCCGCCTCGGCGCTGGTTCCGGACCCGACCGTCAAGCCCGTGACCAGCGATCCCAGCGCCAGGGCTCCCGAAGCCTCGCGAAGGAGCCGGCGGCGGCTGGTTCGGTCGGTCGGTACTCGATCATCCCCTCGATCGCTCATGGCGAGGTTCTCCGGATGGAATGGAAACGGGTCTTGGAAAAAATGGGCGGGTGAACCCTGGAGATTCTAACCGGGCGCTGCGACAGTGGGTATCAATTTCGTTGCCAATTTCTCGTCCCGCACGATCGACTTAGCGCTTCCGGAAGCTTCAACCATGATCCATGATCGAGAACTCATTCACCCTCGCGACGAGATCATGCGGACCATGGAGCGGATTTACCGCTACCGGATGACCACGACGTCGGGCGGAAACATCTCGATCCTCGACGACGATGGCTCGATCTGGATCACCCCGGCCCGGCTCGACAAGGGAAATCTCCGTCGCGACGATATCGTCTGCGTCAAGCCCGATGGGACGCACGACGGCCCTCATCGTCCGTCGTCCGAATTCCCGTTCCACCGCGCGATCTATCAAGGCCGGCCCGATCTCCGGGGGATAGTCCATGCCCACCCCGTCGCGCTAGTGGCCTTCAGCATCTGCCGACGGGTTCCCGACACCAACGTGCTGCACCAGGCCCGAAAAATCTGCGGGACCGTCGGCTTCGCCCCCTACGCCTTGCCCGGAAGCGCCGCATTGGGGCGGAACATCGCCGAGACCTTCGCGACCGGAACCGATTGCGTGATCCTCGAAAATCACGGAGTCGTGATCGGCGGAACCGGTCTCCAGCAAGCCTTCGAGCGGTTCGAGACCCTGGAATTCGCCGCCAAGACGTTGATCAAGGCCAGCATCCTTGGAACCCCGAGACCGATCGCGCTTGACGACGCCGAACTCGGCCCGCCTCCCGCTCCCTTACCTCATTTCGAGCCAACCCACGCCACCAGCGGCGAAAAAGAACTGCGCCGGCTTCTCTGCGAATTCGTTCGTCGGGCCTATCAACAGCGGCTGATGATCAGCACCCAGGGGGCCTTCTCGGCCCGGCTCGACGACGACTCGTTCCTGATCACGCCTCACCGGGTCGACCGGAGCCGACTGACGATCGACGACCTCGTGCTCGTCAGGGAAGGGGCCCCCGAGACCGGCAAGAACCCCAGCGGCTCGGCCCGGAACCATCGCTCGATCTACCGCGAGCACCCCAAGATCCAGTCGATCGTCAACGCGTACCCGGTCAACGCAACGGCGTTCGGGCTGACCGACACCCCGCTCGACTCGCGAACCATCCCCGAGTCGTATCTATTTCTGAAAGACGTGAATCGGGTCAAATACGGAATCCAGTTTGGCGACGGTCTCGCCCTCGCCCGTCTGGCTTCACCGAAGAATCCGATCCTGATCCTCGACAACGACGGAGTCCAGGTCTGGGGAACCAGCATCCTCGACGCCTTCGACCGCCTGGAAGTTCTGGAAACGACCGCCGAAGCGATGATCAACTCGCGACCACTAGGATCGATGGTCCCGATGTCCGACGCGGCAATTGCGGAATTGAACGCGGCTTTCAAACTTTGACCAGACCTTCAAGCCGTTCAAACAGTGACCCCAGATCCGCTTCGTAGTTCTTCCAGCGGCCGACCGACCTCCGGTAAAGCGGTTGACGGACCTGTGTCACGCTGGCCGTTCGGACGACCCGGTTTGACTCGTGAAATGACAGGCAGGCCGGTTCCCAGTCGAGACCGCACCAGTCGACCAGCTTCCGCGCCGTCGATTCAAGGTCGTCGACCGTCGATTCATAGTCGACATGCAGGATCGGCACTGGAAAGACTTCTTCCCAGTGCGCCATCATTTGTTGATAGGCGGCAAAACGCGAGGCGATGTGATCCAGGCTGTTGGGCCAGTCGAGATACCAGAAGTTGGTCGCCCAGCATGACACGGCAACGTCGCGCAGGTCGCGCCGACAGTGGATGAACCGGGCGTTCGGGAACAGGGTCGCCAGGTAGCCGAGATAGAGGTAGTTGTCGGGCAACTTGTCGGCGAGGAACCGGGCCGACGACTTGACCGCTTCCAGTTTGTCGAGGTGCGACTGAGCCAGCTTGCGGGTGGTCGCGCGATCGATCTCGGCGAGAATCTCCACCGCTTCGCGCTTGTCGCCGAGGAGTTCGGGAAGCGAAACAAAACCAGCCCGGCTGAGGTCGGTCTCTCCCAGGCCAAAGACGTTCGAGTGACTGGCCAGAATCTGCTCGGTCAGTGAGGTCCCCGACCGTGGGAGTCCGAAGATGAAGACCGGACGTTCGCTCGCCAGCCCGAAGTCCAGCACTCGCTCGAAATAGTCGCTCGAACAGGTCTCCATCATCTGATTAGCGAATCGCTCATGATCCGCCGCGCCATAGCCTCGGCCGGTCCGGTAGTTCTCGGCATGTCGAATCCCGTTCGCCTGCCGGAGATGATGCGCGGCTTCCGAGATATCGCGTCGGGCGTCGCAAACGGTCGAGGCGGCGAAGTGAAGTTCAGCGCGGGCGTTATCACTCAGATCGGGATCGGCCAGACCGCGCTGAATGGCCGCGAAATCGGCCTCGGGAAGCTTGCCACGAAGGATGTTGGCCAGCCCGGAGAGGGCTCGCGAATGGTGGCCGGGATGCTTGAGAACCTCGCGAAACGCAAGTTCGGCTCCCGCGAGATCCCCCATCTCGCTCAGCAAAATCCCTTGGCTCTGGTGGGCGAGCAGGAATTTCGGGTTCGCCTCGATCGCGAAACGAAAGTGTGTTCGGGCCTCCTCCATCCGCCGCTGATCGTGATAGATCGAGCCGAGGCAGACGTGAGCCTCGGCGGCGTCGGGCGCATTTTCGAGCGTCCCACGACAAAGCGCCGCCGCCTCGTCGAGGCAGCCCAGTTCACGAAGGACCCAGGCCAGATTGGAGCGAATGACCACCGAGTCCGGGTCGCCCTGCAGGGCCAGCCGGAACCAGACCTGAGCCTCGTTCGTGCAAAGGGCGTCGCCCAGAACCCGACCCAGGCTGTTCATGACGACGCTTGAATCGGGGTTAATCCGCAGCGCTTCGAGATAGCAGGTCCGGGCCTCGATCGATCGTCCCAGCGCCTCGTAAACACTCCCCAGACGATCCCAGGCTTCTGGCAAGTCCGGGCTCAGCCGAACCGACTCCTGACAGTGATACAAAGCCTCGCGCGTACGTTTGACTTCGAGCAGTGCTTGACCAAGATTACTCTCGATCAGACCAACGCCCGGGGCAAGCTGGGCGGCTTTGACAAATGACTCGACCGCAGCGCCATGAGATCCTTCCGATTGAAGCTGAAATCCGCGATCCGTGGCCGCGATGGCGGCCGGCGGAACCAGCTCCGTGTGCGCCGGACCGGGAAGCGGGAGATTGTCGAACTGACCCGGGCGACGGAGCAAAAGATCGACATCAGCCAGCGACTCGAAACGATCGGGACGCAACTTCAACGCCAGGACAAAACAGCCCGCCGCGCGATCGAGCCGACCCAGTGCCCGGTAAACTTCGCCCAGATTCGCATGAAAATGTGCCATGTTCGGCCACAAGGCCACGGCGCGGGTGATCGCGTCGAGAGCAGAGTGGGGATCACCTAACTGGAACAAAACCACGCCGAACAGGTGGAGCGCATCGGCCCGAAGCGGATCGTGGCTCAGGACTTCGCTATAAATCCGTCCCGCCTGTTCAATGTCGCCGTCGAGATGGACGCGGAGACCGTCAACGACTCGCGCGGAAAGCTCGGCCGAGTGCATCAAACCCTCCCTGGTCAGCCGATGTTCGATCTCTCCGTTTGGACCGGAATGGCAGAATCTCCCATCTCGGCCGAGTTGTCAATCTCGACCGATTACCCGAGCGTCAGCCCGCCGTTGACCGAAAGCCGCTGGCCGGTGATGAAGCGAGCCGATTCGGACGCAAGAAACGCCACGGCCTCGCCGATGTCTTGCGGCTCTCCCATATGCTTCATCGGGACGCTCGCGGCGTAAGCGTCCTTCATTTCCTGGGGATCGTCGGAGTGACGTTCTGTCGGAATCCAGCCCGGAGCGACCAGGTTGACGGTGATTCCCCACTCCGCCAGCTCGTTCGCCCACGACCGGGTCAGGCCGAGCTGAGCCCCCTTGGCCTGAACATAATGAGAAAACTGCGGAATCCCACGCTCGAAGACTTCCGAGCCAATCTGAATGATCCGCCCCCAGCGTCGGGCCTTCATTCCGGGAAGGACCGCCTGGGTCAGCAGGATCGGGCTCTTGACGAAGAATTCGAGCTGGTCGAGACAATCTTGCCAGGTCAGCTCTTCGAGCTTCACGAACGGCTGCGGACCGGTCGCGTTGCAGACGAGAATGTCAACCGGAGCGAACCGGGCTTCGATGGCCGCGACCATCGCCTGGATCTGGCCTTGATCGCGGACGTCGGCCTTGAAGACGTCGGCCTCGCCCCCCTCGGCCCGGATCTGGTCGGCGACCGCCCGGGCCTTGTCGGGACTGCCAAACGTATTGAGCGCGACGCGGGCTCCACGCCTCGCCAGGCTGAGAGCGATTCCCGCCCCCAGCCCTCGCGAAGCTCCCGTCACCAGGGCCACCAGATTTGCCAGATCGTTCGATGAGCCCATTTTCCGCCTCATTGCGCCGGTCGAGATCGGGTTGATATTCGCAGACAAATTCAGATGATGATCGAGGTTTTCGCCTGGGCCGCTTGCTCCATCAGCGACTGGACGCGGGCGACCATCTCCTCGGGCTCGGCGGTCTCCCCTTCGAGGATCATCGTATTCGCCCAGAGCTGCTGGGCGCACTGGGTGATGAACGCCTCGTTCGACGGGTTGGCCGACAGCGTGACCAGCCGCTGGATCAGCGGAGCATCGGGGTTGACTTCGAGAATCCGCCGCGAGATCGGAAATTCACGATTATTTTGCTTCAGCAACCGCTGCATTTGCAGGCTCAGGCCGCCATCGGCATTGACCAGGCAGCACGGGCTATCGGTCAGCCGCTTCGACGCCCGGACCGACTCGACGCGGCTCCCGAGCGCCTCGCGGAAGATCTCCAGGACCCGGGCGAAACCGCCCGAAACGGCCGGCTCGGGCGACTCGTCGGTCTTGTCGGGTTCGAGCCCGGGGATCTCCAGATCCGACGCGTCGATCGAGGTGAGCGTCTTCCCCGAGTAAACATACAGGGATGTCATCACGAATTCATCGATCGGGTCGGTCAGCAGCAGGACCTCGATGTTCCGCTTGCGGAAGATTTCGAGGTTCGGGCTCTTGCGAATCGACGCCAGATCCGGCCCGCCGAGGAAATAAATTGTCTTGGAATCCTCACCGGCTCGCTGGATGTAGTCGTCCAGACCGGTCATGGTCGCGCCCTCCTCGGCCCGGGTCGAGGTGAACCGGAGGAGCTTGGCCACGCGGTCCTTGTTGACCGGGTCGACGGCGATTCCTTCCTTCAAGGTCTGGCCGAACTGCTTGTAGAACGTCAGATAATCGTCGGGCTGTTCCTCGGCCATCCGGGTCAGCTTGTCGAGGACCGACTTGGTCAGGACCGTCTTGATCTTGCGGATCACCGAGCTATCTTGCAGCGTCTCGCGCGAGACGTTCAGCGGCAGATCCTCGGAATCGACCAGTCCGTGAAGGAACCGGAGATATTCCGGCAAGAGGTCGCGGTTATCGGCCTGGACCAGGATTCGCTTGGCGCAGAGGCTGATACCATGTTCGAGCCGGCCGAAGCCGAGCTTCTCGATGTTCGTCTTGGGACAGTAGAGAATGGCCCGGAACTGGATCGGCGAATCAACTGAAAGATGCAGATGCCAGAGCGGCGACTCATCGGTCCGGTGGGTCAGATAACGATAAAAACCGGCGTGTTGCTCGTCGGTCACCTGGGCTTTGGGCTCGACCCAGATCGGCTTCTGGTCGTTGACGACCTGACCATCGACCTTGATCGGATGCGGGACGAAACCGGAGTACGTCTTCAAGACGTTCTTGATCCGGAAGTCATCGGCGAACTCGGTCGCGTCCTCTTTCAGGTGGAGGATGATCTCGGTTCCACGCGCCAGTCCCGCCGCCTCGACGACCGAGAACGTTCCCGAACCGTCCGACTCCCACTCCCAGCCGGACTCGTCGCGATAGCTTCGCGACCGGACCCGGACCGAGTCGGCCAGCATGAACGCGGCATAAAATCCAACGCCAAACTGACCGATCAGCGAGACGTCGGGCTTGCCGCTTGCCGAGACGTTCTTGAGGAATTCCTTCGAGCCGCTATGCGCGATCGTCCCCAGATTGGTGACGAGTTCGTCGTGAGTCATGCCGACGCCGTTGTCGCGGATGATCAGTTCGCGAGCGTCGGGCCGCCCCTCGACCACGATCTCCAGCGCCGTTTCATCGCGCTGCGAATCATCGGTCATGGCCACGAACCGCATCTTATCGAGAGCGTCGGACGCGTTCGAGATCAACTCCCTAATGGCGATCTCGCGACTCTGGTAGAGCGAGTGCGACAGAAGCTGAAGAAGCTGCTTGATTTCGGCCTGAAAGGCAAATTGCTGCTTGTTCTCGACGGTAGACATCAACCATCCCCAAACGAATGTGACCGTCTCAAGGCAGATCGCCCCGACCCACCGAGACTGAAGAGATGATTCGGATACTCCATTAGATAGCAAGCCTGATGCCGACCGTTTTCACTTTCCATAAATTGTTGTTCTAGAGAGACTTGCAAAAATTCATGGCTGGCGTCGAGCCGGTTCCCGGACTGCCAGAATCGCCCGGTCGGCAGGCGTTG
>JAJYCH010000130.1 GCA_021778575.1 Planctomycetota bacterium | reverse complement strand
TCTAAGTTGAAATGGAGCACGGACCGGATATCGGCCTTGTCGATCCCCATCCCGAACGCGATCGTCGCCACCACGATTCCCGCGGCGCTCTTCATGAATCGTTCCTGGACCGCATGGCGGCGCTCGTCAGGAAGACCGGCGTGATAAGCTTCCGCGGGGAGACCCTGATCGTCGAGAAATCGCGCCAGCTCCTCGGCGGTTTTCTGAAGCGTCACGTAAACGATCGCCGGACCGGGCAGACGATGCTTGATCCGGTCCAGGAGCAGTCCATACCGGTCTTCGGCCCGACAAGGGATCGCGTGCAGTTCTAGATTCTGACGATGAAAGCTCGTCTGGACGAGGTTGTCGGGCTCGATCGCGAACGCCCGGGCAATCGATTGCGCGACCTCGGGCGTGGCCGTCGCCGTCAAGGCCAGTACACGCCCGACATTCAACCGTCGAGCGAGCCGGGCGAGCTTGAGGTAATCCGGCCGGAAATTGTGTCCCCACTCGCTGATACAGTGGGCCTCATCGATCGCCAGGAGCCCGATGTTTCTGCCGGCCAGGCTCGCCACGAACCGCTCGCCGCCCAGTCTCTCGGGGGCGACGTAAAGGAGTTTGAGCCGCCCTTTGCGAAGGTCGTCATGCACCTGGCGAGCCTGGGCCGGTTCGAGCGTCGAGTCGAGCCGGGCAGCGGCGATCCCTCGACGAGTCAGGTCGTCGACTTGATCCTTCATGAGAGCGATCAGCGGCGAGACGACGACGGTCAGACCGTCGATCAAGAGAGCCGGAAGCTGGTAGCACAAGCTTTTTCCGCCTCCGGTCGGGAAGATCGCCAGACTCGATTGCCCGGCCAGAAGCGCGGCGATGACTTGTTCCTGACCCGGGCGAAATTGATCAAACCCGAAGACTTCGAGCAAGGTCTGGCGCGCTTCGGCGATACCGGGCATGGTCAGTTCTCACGGCGGTCATCGGAGACGGGTCAGGCGTCGGTTCCTATCATGACTTGCGACGGCCCGGCGGTTAAGGGGCGAGATTCCTGGTCTTCGCGTTGCCGCCTGGAACCGTTGCCGGTTATCCTCGCGGATCGGGCCTCTGATCGCCAAACTTTCCGGTCGTCACGGAGTGACCTCCGCCATGCTCGAGAACGCGAAAAGTCGCAAGGAACCGGACGGGCAGGTGAGCCTGGAGCTGACCCTCGCGGGGCTTTCGTTGCTCGATTGCCCCGTCTATAACAAGGGAAGTGCTTTCACCGACGAGGAGCGGACCGAGTTCGGGCTTCATGGTCTCTTACCACCTCATGTCGGAACCATCGACGAACAGCTCGACCGGCGCTATCGTGACTTTCTCGAACGACGGACCGAACTTCAACAACATGTGTACCTCCGCGATCTTCAGGACCGCAACGAGGTTCTGTTTTATCGACTGATGGCCGAGCATATCGCGGAGATGATGCCGCTGATTTACACGCCGGTCGTCGGCGAAGCGTGTCGGTACTTCAGCCGGATCTATCGACGGCCTCGCGGTCTCTTTCTGTCGGCCGAACGGCGTGGCGAACTCGCGAGCATCCTCGAAAATCGGCCCTTCCGCGAAGTCGACGTCATCGTGGTCACCGACGGCGAGCGAATCCTTGGCCTGGGCGACCTCGGTATCGGCGGAATGGGAATTCCGGTGGGCAAGCTTTCGCTCTACACCTTGTGCGGGGGGATCGACCCATCGCGGACCCTGCCGATCACCCTCGACGTCGGCACGGATAACCCCGAATCGCTGGCCGATCCCTTATATCTGGGCTGGCGGCATCCCCGACTCCGGGGCGCGGCTTATGACGACTTCATTGACGATTTCGTCCGGGCTGTCCAGCAAACATTGCCGGACGCCGTGCTCCAGTGGGAAGACTTCGCCCTGCCCAATGCCCGGAAACTGCTCGATCGCTATCGCGACCAGATCTGCTCGTTCAATGACGACATCCAGGGAACCTCGGCCGTGGCGGTTTCGGCGGTGATCGCTGCCGGCCAGGTCACCGGAATTGCCTTGCCCGACCAGAAGGTCGTCATCCTCGGAGCAGGTTCGGCCGGAACCGGAATCGCCGATGGGATCGTCGCGGCGCTGGTGGCCGAAGGACTGAGCGAGCGGGAAGCCCTGCAACGAATCTGGATGGTCGATCGAGGCGGTCTGCTCATCGAAAGCACGCCCGACCTTCAGAAGTTCCAGCAGCGCTTCGCCCGACCGACCGCCGATGTTCGCAACTGGTCAGGCCCGGGTGACCGCCTTCTCGGACTTGGTGAGGTGGTCGAGAATGTCCAGCCGTCGACGTTGATCGGCGTCTCGGGCCAGCCGGGTGCATTCACCGAGCCGGTGGTCCGAGCGCTGGCGCGTCACGTCAAGCGACCAACGATCTTGCCGCTGTCGAATCCGACATCGCGGTCCGAGGCGACACCGGCTGACCTCGTGGCCTGGACTGAAGGACGAGCCCTGATCGCGACCGGAAGCCCGTTCGCGCCGGTCAGTTGGAAGGGTCGAACGATCCGGATATCGCAGTGTAATAATGCCTATATTTTTCCAGGCCTCGGCATGGGGCTCGTCGCTTCGGGATCGCGGCGAGTGACCGACTCGATGTTTCTCGGAGCCGCCCGGAAACTGGCCGATGCCTCGCCGGCACTTCATGATCTCGACGCGGGACTATTCCCGAGCTGGGAACGGATCGTGGAGGTTTCCCGATCGATCGCCCGATCGGTCGCGATCGAGGCGGTTCATCAGGGTCTGGCTGATCCCGTTTCTCCTGATGAGCTGGCCGGCAGAATCGATCAGCGCTGGTGGCAGCCACACTATCAACGAATGAGGCGTCACCACTGAGGCCGAGAAGCGTCGTGGTGGTAAATTCGTCTGGAATTCCTTGCATCAATGCTCGACAATGAATTCGTTGGCGAGTTTGTGCATTAATGCCAGGTCTCAACCGCGAACTCTGTCATGAACAGTTTTCCGGTCGAGCCGGTCCGACGATCAAAGTGGCGTGGCAGTTTGATCACGGACCCGAAGGGGGGACGATGATGTCCGATTCCGTCGAAAACGATCCTCAGCCATCAAGACCGACCGCGGAATCCTCGGACACTCCCGCTGTCGGAAATTCTTCGTCACCGGAACGAGCCTCGGACTCGCGGACGGTGAGCGATCCCGTCACTCTCGACGATCCCCCCGCGACCAGCGTGGCGACTTTGCAGTTGCCGGGAGCATTCGCCGATGGTTCTGTCGATAACGACGAGACCGACGGCTCCTCGACCGGACGGACCGACTCGATTCACCTCCCGTTGCTTGACTCCTCGGAGGCGGATGCGATTCCCCCGCTGATGGCCGGAGCAGCGGTGTCGTTAGCCCTGGGACCTCGGCCGATCTTGAAGGGATACGAGATCCTCGCGGAACTCGGTCGAGGGGGGATGGGGGTCGTCTACAAGGCGAACCAGCAAGGTTTGAACCGACTGGTCGCAATCAAGATGGTCCTGGGTGGCGACCACGCTCGCGAAGAAGATCTCGCCCGGTTCAAGATCGAGGCCGAGGCCGTGGCCTCGATCCAGCATCCCAATATCGTCCAGATTTACGAGGTCGGCGATAAGGATGGAACCCCCTACTTTTCGCTTGAATTCATCGACGGCGGAACTCTCCATCAGCGGATCGACGGCAAGCCGCAGAAGCCCGAATCCGTTGCCGAGATCGCCCATCAACTCGCGCTGGCGATGCGTCACTTTCATGAACGAGGGGTGATCCATCGCGACCTCAAACCAGCCAACGTGCTGATGACCCTCCAAGGTTCGCCCAAGATCACCGACTTCGGTCTGGCCAAGCGTCTGGAAGGAAATTCGAGCCAGACCCGGACCGGCAGCCTCATGGGCACGCCCAGCTACATGGCGCCCGAGCAGGCCAGCGGCAATACGCACGAAATCGGCCCGCTCTCCGACCTTTACTCGCTGGGAGCGATCATTTACGAGATGCTCACGGGTCGTCCACCGTTCCAGGGGGCGACCATGCTCGACACGATCGATCAGGTCCGATCCCAGGAGCCGGTCCCACCTCGACGTCTTCAGCCCAAGATCCCTCGCGACCTCGAAACGATCAGCCTGAAATGCCTTCAGAAAGAACCGGCGAAACGCTACCCGACGGCGGGGGACCTCGCGGCCGACCTTGAACGCTTCCTGATCGGCGAACCGATCAAGGCCCGACCGGTGAGCCGTCTGGAGCATGGTTGGCGCTGGGTCCGACGCAATCCCCGGATCGCTTTACTCAGCACCTCGCTCATCGTCGTCGGCCTGGTCATGATCGGTCTGGCCGGAATCACGGCGGTGAAGAACACACGAGAGGCCCAGACGATCAACGACGCCCGGTTATTCGCGACCGACCGTCTTGATCGGGCCAGCAAGACAATCGCCGACGGTCATGTCCGTCGAGCGATCGAGATCATCGGGGTTCCCGACCCATACATCGAACGAACCGTCGCCCTGACCGATATTCGTGACAAGCTCCGCAAGCTTCGGGCTCAGATCCTCACCTTTGACGAATTTCAACGCCTGCTGGATCAGGCACGCTATCTTGGGCTCCCGGGGAATTCGCGACACACGGCTCGATCGCGCCAGGCGTTCCAGGAAGTTCGGAAGCTCTACGACGAGATCGAGAACCACAAGGGGCGCGGTGAGTTCGGGCTTCCGCCGCTTTCCGACTGGCAGCAACAGCTCTACAAGGAAGACGTTTTCGACGCGTTCCTGGTCGCCGCGCAGGACGAATACGATCGACCGGAGAGCAGGAACGACAAGGCGACCCGGATGGAAGCGGCGCGACAGGCCGTGCTCCTGCTCGATCGCGTCGAGAAACTTCTCCCGCCCACCCGCGTCTTTTACACCCACCGGCAGCTTTTCAAGAAAACGCTCGGGGATGAGGCGGGATACCAGTCCGACAAGGCGATCGGGCAATCGATCAATCCGAACTCGCCGGTCGACCTGTTCTGGCGAGGATTCGCCGACAAGAGCCGCGCTGATGAGCTGACCCAGAAGAAACAGGAACCCCAGGCTCGCGAATTTTACGGACTGGCTCGCGACCAGTTCGCTCGATTTCTTCAGGCTCGACCGGAGAGTTACTGGGGGCATCTCGAATGGGCGGGATGCCACTTCCGGTTGGGGAACTATTACGACGCGATGGTCGGATACTCGAAGTGCGTCCAGCTTCGGAACGAAGGGCCACTCGCCTACCACAATCGAGCCGAGGCCTATGCCCTGGTCAAAGACTTTGACGCGGCCATCCTCGATGAGACCCGCGCCATCAGCTATGATCCCCAGTTCATCGGAGCCTACATCGGACGTGCCACTGCGAATCAATCCCTCGGAAAATTGACCAATGCCATCGCCGACTTTGATCTCGCCATCCGGCTCGACCCGACACGCGCCGAGTTAAAATTTCAGCGCGGATTGCTCGAATTCAATGTGCGACGGTTCGCTGCGGCTCTCAATGATTTTGATGATTGCGTGAAGGCTTTCCCGAAGCTGGCCGGTCCTTATCGACTCCGCGCCCAGACCCGCTTCGCGCTCCATGATTTCGAAGGGTCGCTCGCGGACTGGTCGCGGGTCATCAGCTTGATCCCGGTGGATCACGAGTACCGCTACTATCAGGGGATCTACCAGATGGGCTTGCGTCATTATGACGAAGCCCTGAAACAGTTCGACCTCTCGCTTGAACTGGCGCCCGGTTACATGCTGCCCCGCCTCGCCAAGGCGCGCATCTTTCACTGGCGCGGCGAGGATGGGCCGGCCCTCGAAATGATCAACGAGGTCGTCGCGAGGTTTGATGCGTCGAGCTGGGACTCAGCCACAAAAGCGGCTTATCTGAACGATCGCGTCGACCTTTACAGAAATCTTGGTCGTCTCGAAGAAAGCGTCGCCGACGCCGAACGGTCGATCGAACTCAACCCATCCCAGATCGACGCCTATCTCGCGCTGGTGATGCTCGAACAGCACCAAGGCAAGCCCGAGACCGAGATCATCGCCCTGTATAACAGGATGCTCCAGGCCAATCCGGAGTCGGTCGATGCCCACCTCCGAGCCGCCGAATACTATCGCGACCGGGGCCATTTTGAACTCGCTCTCGCCGAGATCCAGAAGGCCCGAGCCTTCGAGACCGACCCCTTGCATGCCCTATCGCGGCTTTGTCTCGCCGGCGTCCAGGCGGCCCGAGGCGATGGCGATGACGCGACGACCGAGGCGGACGCGATCCTGAAAGCGGTCCCGCACGAGGAAGGACCAATGGTCTACGCCGCGGCCAGTGTCTGGAGCCTGGCATCCGGTGTCGCGGCGAAGCGAGGCGACGCTGGCAAGGCGAAATTCTGCAACGGTCGAGCGACCGCCTTGCTCCAGCGGTCGCTGACCGAATGTTATCATGATTTCAGCTATCAGGAACAGGAACGAATCGCTCTGGACCCCGCGCTCGACCCGATCCGAAACGATCCCGAGGTCCAGCGGCTCCTCTCCTTCAGGCCCTGAAGCAGGATCAGCAATCCGGATCGACGCTCAGAGTCCCTTCCTCGTTCACGTGAAGCTGGGCCACCAAGCTGAGCACCGAGTTGAGATTGGCAAGGTCGAGCGAGCCGGGCGTTGAATCAAACGTGGTGAGCGGGTTCTGTCCACCCACCGAACCGGCGAAGATGGAATCGATCGCGGCCTCGTTCGGAGTATTCTGGACATTGGCGAACGTCCTGGGCGAATTTTCATCTTCGCCCCACTGGATCAAGTTACCGTAAGAGACGATCAGCCCCCTGGCGTTGCCATTGACGGTGAGACCCGTTCCATAGACAGAGCTACCGATCGCGCCTCCGGAGATGATCCTGGACCCGTTCGCCATGCCGCCGTTGATCGTCGTGGAGCCGATGATCCCTCCCTCGGCGACAATCGATCCCGTTCCGCCGAGATTACCGTTGATTGTCAGATTGCCGTCGATTTGCCCCAGGGCGAGGATCGTACCCTGGTCATTGCCGTTGACCGTGATCCCACCCAGCCTGGTCCCCCCGACAATCGTGCCGATGTTTTCCTGGGCAAGAATTGATCCGGTCAGAGTCCCATCAACCGTCACCTTGGTGATCAGGTTGCCACGGATGATCAACTGACCGGAAAAATTACCGGAGAACGATTCGAGCGTTGTCGTGGTGAGGCGCTGGGAGGAGTTCAAATAGACCCGACCGAAGTCCGCCGAAGCGGGTGCGACCAGGCCGGTGATCGGGTCGGTCCAGAGTCCGGTCGTCTGGATGGTCCCTTTGTAGGAAGCATAAGACGTGATCGTGCCGAAGATGCTCGACGCCGTGATATTTCCGACCGGGTTGAAGCCGAACAAGTTCAGATCGCCGAGCGGACCCGAGCTGATGATGGGTCCGTTAATTCCAAGGAACGTCGTGATCGAAGCCCCATCACCGCGAATTGTCAGGCTCTGGATCTGGGAATTACCCGCCCCGTATGGCGAACCAACCTGAATCAAGGCAACATCAGATCCTCGGGCGGCGTTCATTACAAGAGTCGTCGCCGCGCCTTGAGCATTGACGGTGACGTCATTCTGAATCGTCAGTCCAAGATTGGCCCAGTTGAACCGACCCGACTGGTCGGTCGCCAGGAAGAATCCCACCTGGTCGTTGGGGTTGCCGCTGAACGGAACCCGGAACGTACTGGCGGCCTTGACGATCTTCGTGCTCGATGTGAGCAAACTTTGAACCGAGTACGCCGGGGCATAAACTCCCGGAAAGCTGAAATCGAAGGGAGTTCCCACAAGTCCCGCAGCGATTCCCTGGATGCTCGCCGCGTTGATGTACCCGCCCGACGGGATGAAGTCGCGGACGGCGACTCCAGCCAGGTTATCGAGCGGCAGTTGAACCCCGGCCGGGTTCGTATCCGTCGAGAAGTAGGCACTGGCGACGCTTGATACCGAGGTGAGAATATCCCCCTCGACCGCCACGTTGCCGATTCCGGAAAGCCCCACGGCATCAAGTCGAGCCAGGTTGAACTTGGCGGTCGCGCTATCGACCACGAGACTGAGGTCAAACTGATTGGGCGTCTTCACCCCTGAGCTATTAGTGACCTGAACGGTCAGTTGGGGATTCGCCAGACTCCCGGACTCGTAAAGGTAACGGAAACTGGTCTGTGCCAGCGATCCGGCCGCCGAGTCGGTGGCGATCGGGAACAGGTCGCCGCTGGTCGCGGCCTGGAGTTGCCGTTTGATACCATTCTCTTGAATCCGGAGAACAACCGGGCCAACTCCGGCGGTCGCCGAGATCGTTCCAACATGGCCGGCGGTGATTGATCCAGGGGTTGCCCCGGAGACGCTCAGACTTCCCAGCGTCCCGGTCACCAGAATCGAGCCGGCCATGTTCTGGGTGATCGTCGCCGATTCCAGACTTCCGGCGATCAGATTCGACCCGGCCGACATCCCCTGGCCGATGGTCAAGGTGTTGAGATCTCCAGAGACGTTCACGATACCCGACAGATCCTGGAGGATCGTCAAACTAGCAATGCTGGACGCATCAATCTCCGACCCTGCGGCGACGGAAAGATAAGTGACCGAACCCGCCGACCCGAGGTTCACCTTGCCACTGACCGTCCCGATCGAGATTCCGCCCTGGGTCGAGCTTCCACTGACGATTCCCGACGAAGTCACCGCGCCGATGGTGATGCTTCCCGACCTGGTCGAATTCTGATAGGTCAGCGTCCCCGACAGTGACCCGAGCACCAGGTTGTTCACCCCGACGATCGACAAACTTCCCCCGTCGTTCTGCGTGCTGACGAAGTTCGTCACGTTACCGGCGATGACCGAACCGGTCGAGCCGATCGCGTTGACCATCCCCGATCCGATCTGCAACGGGGCCTGGATCGAACCGCTGAGTGTTCCGTTAACCGTGACCGAGTTGATCGATCCCGAGGTCGCGGTGAGGGAATCCTGCGCCGCGATCAATTGCCCACTGAGATTTCCTCCGATCGAAACATTGCCGATCGTTCCCGCCCCTTCGGCGAT
>JAJYCH010000129.1 GCA_021778575.1 Planctomycetota bacterium | reverse complement strand
GTTCGACGATCGCTCGTGTTTCCACGGCCTCTCGCGTGAACAGATAAGCCGTGCCGATGAGAACGCCGATCTTCGCTCCCAGAGCGGCCAGCGGAGCCGCCATCGTCGCGACCAGAGCCGCCGAGCGATCGTCATGAATTCCACCGGCGAAAACAACGTGAAGATCGTCGGCCGGCGTTCCCGAGGCGATTGCTTTCAGGAGCAATTCAACCGATTGCTCCCAGAGCAAGAAGCTCGACCGAGGACCGACGTGACCGCCGCACTCGCGGCCTTCGAAGACAAATTTACGGGCTCCATCACGCAGAAACTGACCGAGCAGACCCGGAGACGGCACATGAAGAAATGTTCGGATTCCCGAACGTTCCAGTTCCTGCGCCTGGTCGGGGCGTCCACCGGCAATCAGCGCGAACGGAGGTCGGGCCTCGACGATCGCGGCAATCTGCTCGGCTCGAAGTTCGGGAGAGACGAAGCCCAACACGCCCACGCCCCAGGGCTTGTCGGCCAGGGTCTCGCGTGCCATCTGAAGCAGATTCGCGACTTCGCGGCCACGAAGCATCGCCAGCGCCAGGAAGGGCAGGGCTCCTCCATTGGCGACGGCTTCGGCGAACTCGACGACATCGCTCACGCGGGTCATCGGGCCTTGCAAGATCGGGTAGCGGGTTCCCAGCGATCGACCGAGTGAGGAGCCTTCGGCCAGTGGCCGAAGATTTCGTGATTCGAGTAGATGTTGATCGATAGTCTGCTCGACGGCCTGGATGATGCCGCCGATGGTGACGTGCCGACGAGCCAGTTCGGCGGCAAGCGCCGCATCCTGACCGACCGGCCAGAGCTGGTCGCGATCCCAGCCGATCAATCTCGTCCGGGCGAGCGACCATTCCTCGGCTGATCCCTCGCCGGCGGATCGGAGTTCCGCGAGCCTTGTCGATCCTGGGGAATTATGGACGCGCACTCGAGGTCCCGAGGTGGGGCCGACGACGATGGTCTCGCTACCGTCCCAGCGAGCCATCCGCTCGCGGATCGTGGCCGGAAGCGGCGATTCCCGGGCCAGTAACAAGGCCCCGTCAAGGACCACGCCCGAAGCCCCCGCGCCCAGGCAACCGGCGGCGACGTGGGGACCGATTCCACCGCGAACATAGACCGGAATCTCGACGCGTTCGAGGACCGCCTGAAGCAGAATGTACGACGAATCATCACCCACGGCGCCACCGGCCTCGTGCCCGGCGATGATCAGGCCCGCGAAACCAGCCTCGGCGGCCAGGACGGCGGACTCACGCGAGGTGACCTCGGCCCAGGCGTTACGACCGAACTCCGTGATCTTCCGAAACAATTCCGACCAGCAAATTCCGGGTTCTTCCACCAGAATCACGGTGCCGAGGTTGGCCGGTGCTTGCTCCAGGTTCGCGGACGCCAGAGTTGCCGGATCGAGTCGAAGACCGAAGGGCCGATCGGTCGATCGCCCGATTCGGTTCAGACGATCAGTCCAGACTCCAGGCGCTTCGGTCGGGCTCACGCAGAGAACGCCGAGAGCGTTCGCACGCAATCCGGCCAGTACGACTGGCACGCCATCTTGACCGTCCGGGGCGTAAGCGATGATCCGTGCTAACCGACTAGCCATGTCGATACTTTCGCTCCCGGCCGCTCTTGGCCTCATCGGCCCGACGAATCCTGATGACGTCTGCTGGAAGACCGATCAAGTCGTCGCGTGATGAGGCTTTCCCGATCATTCACGAACCCGCGAATTTTCGCTATCCAATCTTTTATCGGTTGATACAATCCGACTCGTCAAACCATTTGGACAAAGTCCACCGCTTGAGCCAATCATAACATGTATAATTTCGCCAGATTACCCAGGTTGTCGAGCGGCGGATGATTTTCGGACTCTGGTCAAGTCACGCGGTTTGGGTTTCTGGAGTCAGACGACATCATGGTTTGGGGTTGCGACGGTTCTTCTGGATTTCGCGGCGGAGACGACGGATCTGGTCCTGTGCGATGACGCTGAACTTGGAGCGCAGGATCGGGTTGCCTTGAAACCAGTCGTTCGGCTCGATGAACGCCATGTGGGTCTCGACGAACAACGCTCCGCTCTCACCGGCGAGTCGGGTGATCTTGAGATAGGCGGCGCTTCCGCCATAGGGTTGAGCTGGACCTTCGGTCTCGACAGTCCCTTTACGACTCAGGGTGGCCCAGCGGTTCGGGAATTTTGTGTCGGAGTCGAAGGCGGGATCGGTCCGGATGGCGATCAGGCAGGATTCGGCGGTCCGGGTGAAGACGGCGCGATCGGTGGACTCCACGACGATCCGGTCGAGCAGCCGGCCGCTCTGGTGGGTCACCCATTCGGTTCGCCCGGCAACGGCCGCGAGAGGCGCGAACCTTTTCTCGGCAAGTTCTTGATCGGTGAGCCGTCGGGTTTGAAAGCGCATGTTGCCGACTTCAACGGGCTCGGCGCCTGGCCGCTGGAGGATCTTGTCGGGATCGATTTCATTCAATGAGGCGTAGACGACAAAGTAGAGATCGACGGAGCGGATGATCGCATCGCCGGCTTTGACGTCGCGAGTCTTCAAGATGAACGGAGCGGTGATCGAATCACGAAGGAGTTCCTGCACGGCCCGATCGTCACCGGCAATTGTTTTAAGCGCATTTTTGGTTTGCTCGGGACTTTGTGCATCGAGCAACGTCGGTTGAGGGAGACGCACGGTCGTCCCGTTTCGGCTCAGGCCGTCGGCCATGATCGAGCGGAAGACCGGGTTTTCGGGGTCTTCGACGTGGAGCGAGGACGCCAGAACGAAGATCAAGGCGGACCAATAACGCGGCATGGGCCGATAATCCTGTTGGGATCGATTGCAAGGGCAAGTTTTCGCCGCCCCGGTCCGATCTGATAGTAAGGAGCGAATCTCAATAAGCTCGGTGGTGATTCCCCGCAAGACGGCTGCTCGACAGGGGCGGCCGTTCACCGGAATCGCGGGATGATTCTCCGAACGAGTCGAGGACGTATGTTGCGACTGAACCGAGGACGACTCGCCGGATTGGCATTCCTCTGGTGGGTGATGATCGGCCTCTCGGGCTGTCATCCCTTGCCAATTTCGGGCCAATTCACCGGTTCCGGCCAAGTCAATGCGGACGCCCGGGTGAGCGGGGAGGCGTCGGTCAAAGGCGCGATCGACGTGAAACTGCCCACCGCGCCCGACCCGGGACCGATGGTGCCGGTGGTCGTCAGGGCAGCCAGCGCGGGCGGGGATTCGGCAAGGATCGGGCTGATTGACGTTGATGGTTTGCTGTTCAACCAGAATATGACCGGGTTGTACTCGGTTGGCGAGAACCCCGTCGCCTCATTTCGCGAGAAGCTCGAAGCCGCCGCGAGCGATTCCCGGGTCAAGGCGATTGTCATCCGGATCAACAGCCCGGGCGGAGGGGTGAGCGCCTGCGATATCATGGCTGATGAGCTTCGCCGATTTCGGGATGAATCGTCCAAGCCGGTCGTCGCTTGCCTGATGGACGTCGCCACGGCGGGAGCTTATTATCTGGCCGTGGGAGCCGATGAAATCGTCGCCATGCCCACGACCGTGACAGGTTCGATGGGTGCCCTGATCAATCATTATAATTTGCAAGATGCGATGGCCCAGCTCAACCTGTCGAGCGAACCGATCAAGGCGGGACCGATGATCGACATGGGCAGCGTGACCGCGCCGCTGGATGACGAGTCACGCAAGATCCTCCAGGAGATTGTCGATGGATTCCGCAGCCGATTCCGCGATCGAGTCGCCGGCCGTCGGCCGATGATGAACGCCGACGACTGGAAGTCGATCGACGATGGGCGAATCGTCCCGGCGAATCAGGCGCTCGCTCACCACCTGGTCGATCGGCTCGGCTATGTCCACGAGGCGATCTTGGAGGCGGAACGACTGGGCGGAACCAAACAGTCCGAGGTCGTGATTTTTCAGCGGTCGGGCTATCCGACCCATTCGCTCTATGCCATCACACCCAATCAGCCGATCCAGGGCGACATCGTGCCGTTCAGCTATCCGGGACTGGATCGAGCCAAGGCTCCCACATTCCTCTACCTCTGGCAGCCCGACCCCACCATCTTCCGCCAGGCGGGGCACTGAGCGTGTGGCCTGACGCGCTTCGACCCGAGGATTGGCCGGTACTGGTGACCGGTGCGTCGGGATTTCTGGGTGGGCATGTCGCTCGCGAGCTGGCGCGAGCCGGCCATCCGGTGAAGGGGCTGACCCGTCGACCGGCGGAAGAACGCCCCGGAGACCCGGCGATTGAGTGGGTGTCGGGCGATCTCCGGGTCGCCGCGGATCGGCGACGCGGATTAAGAAACGTCAGGGCCGTCGTTCACACGGCCAGTTGGGTCAGTCTGGGGGCCGATCCTCAAGGCGATGGGCGGGCGGTGAACGTCGAGGCCACGCGCGGTTTGCTCGCCGATGCTGTCGCCAGTGGTATCGAGCGGTTCGTCTACACCTCGACCACGCACACGCTGGCCGCCGGGACGGTCGAGGCTCCGGCCGACGAGTCGACCGCCTGGAATCTGACTAGCGTTCGGTCGCCGTATGAGCAAACCAAGCGCGAGGCCGAGGCGATCGTCCTGGATGGGCTGGGGGGGAAACTGCCCGGCATCGCCCTCTGTCCCGGTATGGTGATCGGCCCTCGCGACCCGAAGCCGACCTCGACCAGTCTGTTGCTGGTGATGGCGCGGAGCCCGGTGGCCTTTTTGCCCGGCGGCGGGATACCGGTCGTGGATGCGTCGGTCGCGGCCCTGGCTCATCGTCGGGCGATCGAGCGCGGCGAGCCTGGTCAGCGTTACGCCCTGGTGGGTCCATACCTGAGCTTCGCCGCGATGGCCCGGCTGGTGGGTCGGGTCACGGGTTGGCCGATGGGGATCTTTCCGCTAGCGGAGTTCCTGGAACGGCCGTTGGTCTGGACGGCCGGGGTCTGCGACCGGGTTTCCGGCGGACGATGGATCGAGGTCTCGGGCGCGGCGATCGCGGGCGGGTTTCTCAAGCTGTATATCAAAGGGGATCGGGCCGATCGGGTGTTCGGTCTGGTCCATCCTCCACCAATCGTGTCGATTTTTGCGGCCCTGGAAGACGCGAAGCGGGCAGGTCTGGCCCGAGGCATGGGGCTTCGTCGGCCTGTTGAGGTTGGGATTGGGGAGTAAGTGACCCCCAGCTTAACTCGCTCGGAAGATGCAAACCCTGTCTCCACCTTCACGTTTGGCCTGGTACAGAGCCTTGTCGGCGCGGTCACGGAGGGTTGCTGGTTCTATCTGCGGATCTGCCAGCGCGATCCCGAAACTCGCGGTGATCGGTCGGTTGGGCCAGGGCTGATCACGGATCTTGCGCCGGAGCAACTCGGCGATCACCTCGGGACTTTGGAAATCGTCACCGGCAACAATCACGGCGAACTCGTCTCCCCCTAGCCGGAAACACGTGAGCTTTTGGCCAAGAATCTCTCCCAGGTTCCGTAAAATAACATCGCCGGCCGGATGGCCGAACGCGTCGTTATAAGTTTTGAACTGGTCGAGGTCGAAAAGAATCAGGCTGGAGCTTCGTTGGGTGAAAACCTCGCGAAAGCTCCGGTCGTTGGCCAGGCCGGTGAGGTCGTCGGTCCGGACCAGTTTTTCAAGGTCGCGGACCGATTGAACGAGTTCCCTGGAACGATAGAAAATCAGGACGAAAAAGAGAGCGGCCACGAAGGCGGCCCCTCCGGAACCAACAGATCGACCCGCCAGGAAAATCGCGGTCACGCCCAAGATGGACAGGACCCAATTCGGGGTTGTCGACCACCGGTTCATCCGTAGTTCCGTCGGATCTTGGGGATCGCCGACCCGCACGGCTTGATCGTTGGCTCGTCCACGATCGGCTCCACGGAACTCATTACAGGCTCTTGAGATAAGCGATCAGGTCGTCCAGTTCTTGCGCCGAGATCGGCGCTCCGCCCAGCGATTCGGGGGCATGGTCGCCGGTCAAGGCGTCGCGGAGCGTCTTGGCCCGGCCGTCGTGCAGGTAAGGGTCCTTGTCGTAGACCCCCCGAAGCGAGGGGGGATTGTGCCCTTTGTAGACGTCGCCGTCTTCGTTCAGACCGACGTCATGGATCTTGCCGTCCGACAGTTCCGCCCCACCGTGGCACGATGCGCAATTGGCCTTTTTCGAGCGGAACAAGGTCTCGCCACGCTTCGCGGCGGGTGTCAAACTGCCGTCGGGCTCGCGATACGGGTTTTTGGGAAATTCGAGCGTGCCGAGATAGGCCACGAGCGCCTTGACTTCGGCCGGGGCGGGCTTGTTGCCTTGCATGCTCTTGGTGAACGACTCGACCATGGCATCGTCGAGGTCGTCCTGCCAGCCGTGCCAGGTCCAAGGGCCGGTTTGCGCCACCCGTCGGAGGGTCGGAGCCTTCTTGCGGCTCCGGAGATGGTTGGCGCTCCGATCCTGCCAGCCGTCGTTCAGGGTGTCGAAGTCGAGGCCCCCGGTGTGTCCTTCGGAATGACAGGTATTGCAGCTATACCAGTGGTTTGACGACCGGAACGCGTCGTGAAACAGAGCCTCGCCTTGCCTCGCCAGCGAAGGAGTCTCCGGTCCGCCGAGATCGATGGTCCGGGTGATCACTCCCGTGGCGGTATTGATGACCTGAACGGCGTTGGCCAGGTAATTCGCGACGTAAAGCGTGATCCCATCAGGGGCAAAAGCCAGCTCGGTGGGCCGACCCGTCACCATGATCCTGCGGTACCGGGTCTTGTCTTGCACGAGGTTCGCGGGCATCAGGTCGCGACCGACCCCTTCCGCCCAGGGAAGGCCCGACTTTCCGTCGCGAAAAAGCATGATGTCATGCGTGCCGCCGTTGCTGACGGCGAGAAGTTTGCCGCCGTCGCCAATCGCCAGGCCGTGAGCGTCCCCCGCCGCGTCGCCTCGGGGGTCGAGCGTCAGGTTCTCCACGGGCTCGGAACCATCGATCCGGACCCGTTCGATTCGCTGCCCGAGAACCCAGCCAAGGTCGATGTTGTTGACCGTCGTCGCCCGGCCTCGGTTGTTCATCGCGGCCACGTAAGCCGTTTTCCCGTCGGGACTCACGGCGACTTGCCGGAGGTTGTCGGCCTGCATGGGCAACGTCCGATCGACGGCAAACCGGGTCAGGTCGATGACCGAGATCGACTGACCTCGCGAATTGCCCACGACCAGTTTTGACTGGTCGGGCGTCAGCGCGATTCCCCGAGGTTCCCGACCGACCGCGACTCGCCCCGTCACCTTCCGCGTGGCCAGGTCGACTCGAACAACCTCGTTCGCCACGCCGATCGAGACGAAGGCGGTCGAGCCATCGGGCATCAAAACCACGCCTCGGGGTTCCGGCCCAACCTCAATCCGAGCCTTGATTTGAAGCTGATCGTCGGTCAGGTCGAGAACCGCCAGGTCGGAGCCGAACCAGTGGGCAACGACTCCGGTCCTACCATCCCGGCTCAGGGCGACGCTGATCGGTCGATCACCGGTCGGTTGTTCGCGAATGACCTTTGACTGGGCCGTGTCAATCAGCGAGACCGACCCCGCCGTCTGGTTGGCGACGAGAATACGCTTGCCGTCCGACGAGACCGCCAGCGCGATCGGCGATCGATCGACGTCGCGACCGATCGTCGATTCCTGTGCGCTGAGGGTGAAAACCGGCAATCCGAGGACCAGCAAAATCGATAGGGACAGTCGCTTCGGTCGCTGGGGCATGGCCGTTGCGGCTCCTGATCAAAGCTGGCCCGGTCGGAGGGCGATTCGACCATTCTGGCCATCGAGGCGGGATTTTTCGACGAATCTCTTCTTAGAATAGAGGGAAGGGCAACGGTTCGGCAAGCAAATCCCGTCGGAACTGGCGGTTGTGAACCCGTTCGGGAACTTTCTCGCGAGTTCGACGTCAAACAGGACACCGTTTCGCCGCGACCGGACGGCCACTGACAAACTGGACTCGGTTCCGTTCCAGGGGCGACAACCTGGGGTAGATAGGGTCTGTGGGCAAGTTTCTGGGCAACTTGACAGGGGCAATTCGGCGGGTTACCTTATTTCAGACGTCGTATCTCCGATTTTTCGGGGGTCAGGGTTTCCGGCGAAGCTTGCCATCGAGCGATCATCGCCGCCGTGGAATCTTTGTGAACCCATCGTTCCCGTGGTGTCCTCGCGTGCTACGGTCGTCGTTCGATCGTCCCCTCCATCCGAACGAATCCACTTGACGAACGATCCTTTCGCCTTGCTTCCGGCGTCGGGGGTCTAAACCAAAGGTTCTCGAACATGATCCAAGCGTTAGCCCCGAGGATGCCGCGGGGGTTCTCGTGGGTGTGCCTGGCGATAGTGGCGATCGCGTGGGCTCCCTCGATGACCCGGGCTCAGACGCCCGACAAACCACCGGGTACCGATAAGCCGGCGACCGATCCGGCAAAGGCGGCCGAGAAGTCGGATAAAGACAAGGCGAAAGACGAGCCGATCGAGGAACGTCCGACAACCGAGGTCTTCACCGACCCCAACGCCAAGAAGACGTTGACGATCTTCTCGCCGATGAATTACGCGGGTCCGGCGATCAAGGTGGGCAATCCTCCCGACGATCGTTCGCGGGTTCAGAGCATGGCCACTGGGATCGTGAATACCGACCCTGAATTTCTCAAACGTTACGTGGAATACTTCGCCACCGAACTGACTCGGCGCGATTACCTGAACGCCCTCCTCAATCCGCCCGCGAACGCCAAACCGACCGATCCCGCCGCGCGAGGTCTTGAGCGGGCGGTCGACGCCTTGACCAAGCCGATTCTCGACGCTCGGGCCACCAACAAGTCGGAATTCTTGACGGCATACACCCGGATTCTCTTCGAGTCTTCCCTGCCCAAGATTCTCGAAAACAATTATCTGTCGCGAATCGACGCGATGATTGTTCTGGGAATGGCGGGGGGAACCAGCTCACAAGCCCTTGACGTCTATGTCAAGGAACTGAAGAAGCCCGACCAGGTGATCTGGGTCAAGCTCTGGGCCGCGCGAGGACTGAGCAA
>JAJYCH010000128.1 GCA_021778575.1 Planctomycetota bacterium | reverse complement strand
GGCTCGGCCTCTCCCAGCGCGTCGGTCGAATAGACCGAACCCGGATGAGCAGCCGTCACCCAATCACGAATCCGCAGGATTGTACCCACGTCGGGGACCGAGCCCATGATGAGCACGTCGGAATTTTCGATGATTGCCAGACCCGTCGCGCGGATCGGCGAAAAATAGGCTTCAGGACTCGCGAGGATCGACTGTTTCCAGTCGGAATCATCCATGAACGTATCAAGAATCCGCCGCTGAAGATCAGAAACCGATCGATGCACACGCAGTTCCTGGCGACGTTCAAACGCGGCGACCTCGACCGAGATCATTTCCGAGAGCAAGTTGCAGGCGACCCGGAGTGAGTGCGTCGGATTTCTCGATCGGCCGTGGTGGCAGACCAGTAGACCCCAGAGCCGATCTCCCAGAATGATCGAGGTGACCAGGCTTGCTCCCACACCCATGTTACTGAGATATTGCAGGTGAACGGGCGAGAAGCCTCGAAGGTTGCAAAGTGTCATGTCGAGTGGTTCGGTGGCCAGGTCGTTCGGTTTGCCGACCAGGGAAACCACCGGCGCGTGGACATCGGCGAGGACCCGGACCCGGCTCTGAAGATAAAGCGCCCGAGCCTGCTTCGGGATATCCGAGGCGGGATAATGAAGGCCCAGAAAAGGCGAAAGCCCCGAGCGGACCGACTCGGCAATCACCTCGCCGTGGAGGTCGGAATGGAATTGATAGATCATGGTCCGGTCGTATCCGCTCAGGTTCCGGACCTCGTGGGCGATCGACTGGCAAAATGGCTGGATCGATTCCGTCTCTGACGTGGTTCGGGGAAACTGATGAATCCAGTCGGCCAGATGCAGCGCCGCCCCGACGCCGCCCAGGTCGGAACACTCCAGTTCCAGGATCAGTCGCGAACCCCGGCGGTGCAAGCTCGCCTCGGCATCCCAGGCGGTCGATCCTCGGCAGACCGAAATCAGAAACGGGAACGGGCGTGAAAGATCATGATTGCTCTGAATCCGCGAGACCCGTTCCTGAACCGAAAAACCAAGGATACTGGCAAGACTTCGCCCGATGATCTCTGCCGGGCTCAAAGCGAGATACTCGTCACTATTCTCCGACGCGATCGTGACCTCGAACGTGAGGGGGTCGATTCCGAGCAGGACCCCATGCTCCTGAATTTTTCCCGGGAGATGAATCGGTTCGAATTCACAATTCCTGAGAGCTTCCTCGAACTGTTGAGCAGTGGTCGAGGGGTGCATCGTTGCCTCTTCTGGGCTGGAGAGACTGGAGATTGCAACGCGAAAATTCTTGAGCCGCGAGCCGCCGGTCAGGGAGTTCGCCGACAGGTCGTCGATTCGATCACCGTCTCCACAGCCTGGTTCCACGGACAAATTCTTGTGGAGTTTCATGGTGTCGATTCACTCGGAAATCGGAATCTCCGAGGGCTTCGAGCCGACCCGACAAAAGGTTCACGGGCACGCGATCGTTAGTGGTTCAGCACGGAGCCAGTGAAATTATCCGTTGATTTGTGAGCATTTCTGTTGAACTCATCAGGTAAGATCGAGAACAGGAACTGAGTCGAGCTACCGAAGGTTGACGCCGCCGACAATTCGACGATAGCCGGTTTGGATCAGCAAAAAAATGAGTAAGATATTTTGATGTTCGAGATTAATACGGCTACGAATCTGATCATACGCAAATTCGGACTGATCCGCGACGGTATCCCGAGAGAATCATTGGATTGTGGGTCAACGACCATTGGTCCCACAGGGAAACGGATCAAATAATTCGGATCTGACAAGCGATGTCGGCGGCCCGACGTGAATTCAAGAATGACGAGGACAATGGGGGGGATGCTTGTTCCGCAATCTTAACTGTCGTGACCCAGGAGGAACGAACGGTTGCAAACCTCATAAGAATCGGGGGTTGGGGTTCTTCATCGAACCCCGAATCGATTCGGATACCAATGACTTGACCCGGCTTGGTTTGCCGTCGGGATCGACTCGATTGCTTCCAGTATAGGATAAAATCCGAAGCAAGAACGAGAGTCGCGCGTTCAATCGACCAACGAATCGAAGACGCGGACCTTTGCCCAGCCTTGCTTGCACTCGTCGATAAACTTGTGGTGACGGGGCGCGTCCTGATAGAGATCATGGTCGGCGAGCGTCGCGAACACGACGTGAAGTGCGACGTCGAAGTCGAGATCGTTGACCGGTCGGTTCAGTCCGGCGGCCAGTTCGCCCACCGCGAAGAAGAGGACACCGGCATGTCCCGTCAGGTGGGTCTTGGCCGAATTGACCAATTTGGCGATCGACTCGGGCGACTTGTCGTGGAGACTGAAATAGACGTTGTGAGCAATCATGAGCGATACTCGATGGATGACGAATGGGCGGAAAACGGAACCACGACCGGCTCCGATTCAGACGAGCCGGTATTCCTTGGTGGGCGGGCCGGCTGAGCCAAGAACCCGGGCGATGGTCGCTAGATCGACCGGCTGGATGATTCCTCGCTCGGTGATGATGCCGGCGATCAGCGGAGCCGGGGTGACGTCAAAGGCCGGGTTATAGACGTCGATTCCGTCAGGGGCCGTCGATCGGCCGAAGCCGTGGGTGATCTCGCGGGGGTCACGCTGTTCGATCGGAATGGCGTCGCCGGTTTCGAGCGTCAAGTCGAAGGTACTGGACGGCGCGGCGACGTAAAACGGTATTCCGTGAGCCCGGGCCAGCAAGGCGACGCCGTAAGTGCCGATCTTGTTGGCGGCGTCACCATTGGCGGCGATCCGGTCGGCCCCGACGACCACCAGGTTGACTTTCCCTTCTTTCATGACCTGCGCGGCCATGTTGTCGCAGATCAAGGTCACGGGAATTCCGCGACGCTGGAGTTCCCAGGCCGTGAGTCTCGCCCCCTGGAGGAGCGGTCGGGTCTCGTCGGCAAAAACCCGGAGCGTGGTTCCCGCCTCGACCGCCGAAAAGATTACGGCAAGTGCCGTGCCATAGTCGGCCGTGGCGAGTCCCCCGGCGTTGCAATGTGTCAGGACGCCATCCCCCTCGTGAATCAAAGGGGCTCCGTGCCGGCCGATGGCACGGCACATCGTCTTGTCTTCGTCCGAGATCGCGCGAGCCTCGCCAAGTAACTGGTCGAGGAAGTCGAGAGGATCGTCGGTCGAGATCTCGCGAGCAACCGCGTCGATCCGGTCGAGCGCCCAGAACAGGTTGACGGCGGTCGGTCGACTGGTCCTGAGCGAGTTCGTCGCCGCCTGGACTCCGTCGCGGACAGCCTGGATGCCGTCCGCGAGCCGTGACTGACCGCCCAGGATGGCGCCAAAGGCAGCGGTCACGCCGATCGCCGGCGCACCACGGACCCGGAGCGACTTGATCGCTTCCCAGACCGTCGGAACGTCACGACAATCGACCTGAACGAAATCGCCAGGCAGTAAGGTCTGATCGATGAGCCGGAGATGCCCCGTCGAGGCATCTCCGGTCCAGCTCACCGTCTCCAGCGCGTGGATGTCGGGCCTGGGGTGGCTCACTCCTCGAATTCCTCTTCCTCGTCCCCTTCAGATTCCTCGGGGTCGATCCAGGAATAGAACTCGGAGTAGAGATCCCAGATATTCTTGACGGCAACCTTCAAATCGCCGCTCTTGATCGGCGGGTGCTGGCCCGAAAGACCGGCGACCTCGATCGAGAGCTTCAAGAGATCGAGATTCTGGCGGCGCATTTCCAGAAAAATCTGACTCTGGGTATCGAGTTCCAGGGCCTGTTCGAGGCTATCTTCAGCCTCGTCATGCTCGTGGTCGCCTTCGTGCTCATGCTCGGTCATGGTCGAAATTCCTTGAATGCTGCTAAGAGAAAAAGAGAGCGATGCGTCTTCCCGGGCATCCGAAGACGTCCGGGAACCAGGTTGATCCGTTGATTCCGGCCGGCGGATCGAGTTTCAATGGGTCGTTGTGACCGACGCTCCGCCCAAGCCGACAGGGGAGTCCCAACCGACGTAAGGGAGACCGAAAGTCGCCGCGACGGCCTCGTTGGTCACGCGACCCCGGTCAATATTGACACCTTGCGCGAATCCGGGCGACGTCCTGGCGAACGCTTCCCAGCCCGTTCGGGCAATCTGGAGAACATAGGGGAGCGTCACGTTATTCAGGGCGTAAGTACTGGTCCGGCCAACCGCGCCTGGCATGTTGGTCACGCAGTAGTGGACGATCCCGTCGATGAGGTAAGTCGGTTCGCGGTGGGTGGTTGGGCGGCTGGTCTCGATGCATCCCCCCTGATCGATCGCGACGTCGACGATCACCGCGCCCGGCTTCATCCGGGCCAGGTCTTCACGACGAACCAGTCGAGGAGCGCGGGCTCCCGTGATCAGGATCGCCCCGATGACGAGATCGGCGTTGATGACCGAGTCCAGAATCGTATGCCGGTCGGAATAGAGCGTCGTCACGTTGGGCGGCATGATATCGTCGAGATAGCGAAGCCGATCGAGGTTGATGTCGAGAATCTTGACGTTCGCCCCCAGTCCGGCGGCAACCTTCGCGGCGTTCGAGCCCACGATCCCACCACCGAGCACGGCGACCTCGGCCGGGGCGACGCCGGGAACTCCGGCGAGCAAGATCCCGCGCCCCTCCTGGGGACGTTCGAGGTACTTGGCCCCTTCCTGGATGCTCATCCGGCCGGCGACCTCGCTCATCGGGGTCAGCAGCGGGAGCGTTCCTTTGGTATCGCGAATCGTCTCGTAGGCGATCGCGGTGATCCCGCTGGCGATGACCGCGCGGGTCAATTCTTCGTTGGCCGCGAAGTGGAAATAAGTGAACAAGGTCTGCCCGGCCCGCATGTGCGGCCATTCGGACGCCTGGGGTTCCTTGACCTTCACGACCAGGTCGGCCTCTTTCCAGATCGTCGCGGCGTCGGGGACGAAGGTCGCTCCCGCAGCCGAATAGAGCGAGTCGACAATCCCGCTTCCTAGCCCCGCACCTTCTTCGATCAGGACCGTATGTCCCGCCGCCGTCAGCTCTTCCGCGCCGACCGGGAGCATTGCCACCCGGTACTCGTCTGACTTGACCTCTTTCGGAACGCCGACGATCATCGCCCAGGACTCCCCGCTCTCCGCATCAGACTGACTCTCACGTCGAACCATTCGATCAGGTCTAGCGCGAGGAATCAAGTCGGCCCGAGACAAGGAATCCGATCCGAGTTCCGGCGCGACGGTCTGGACGGATTGACCCGAACTGTCTAAACTGTGTAGACCCTGACCGGGTAGCTCAGTCGGTAGAGCAACGGACTTCAACTGGAACGTGGAGAATAGGAGCCTCGACGCGGGAAGAATCCCAACCGCGACGAGTGAATGCCGCAATTTGCTGGGACGCCCTGAGAGCCCCACCACCACAACGTCGCCGGTAACGGCAAGCGTGACGGTCTGAAAAGGTTGGGGATTGGGTAATCAGCAGGCAAGGGACCGACGGATCGTCGGCCCCGGCCTCAGAGACTAGACGCGGCACGCCTGCGACGGCGATGGTATAGTCCAGACGCTCAACAACCCGACGGGAACGTCCGGGAAGGTCGGCGAAAGCCGATGAGGTAGGTTAATCCGTTGGTCCTGGGTTCGAGTCCCAGCCCGGTCATTCTTCCCCTCTGATTTCAATTCTTACAGGCCCTTCTCAACCATTGAGAGGGCTTCACCCCCCCAAATGTTGCTCGGAGCGTGGGCACATTGGGGCCGCCGGATGTCTCGTGATCTCGGCTCAACTCCCAACCCGGGAATGCCCTGAGTCTCCGCCGCGACTTTGACGATTGTTTCAAGTTTGCCGGCTGAGCCGTCGATGACGACGAGACGAGATTCCCTCAGATCGGGTCTCAAACTGTCGGATCGATGAGCTGTCATGGATGACTTGCGGACGCCATTTCATCGACTCTGGAGAACGCTCACGGCGTTTGGGTTCGTTTGCGCCGGCTTGGTTTCGTCTGGATGCCTCGGTCCCGAGGCGGTTCGGACCACTCGCCTGCGCTATAACGAGGCGATGCGGATCACGAATGACGAACAGCTCTTGATAAACCTGGTCCGGCTTCGTTATGCCGATTCACCGGTCTTCGTCGATTTGCCGAACATCACCAGCCAGTTCGAGCTTTCGGCCGGCGGCAGTGATCCTGGTTCGGCGGGAAGCCAGACGAATTTTGGGATCGTTGGGATCACCGGACGCGACTCGCCGACGCTGAGCTATCATCCTCGGCAGGGGCGCGAGATTTCCAAGGCATTGCTAAACCCACTCTCGGCCGAGGTTTACAGCGTGGTCAGCGCCGGGGCCCGGATTGATCAGCTTCTCTGGCTGACTCTCAACGATATCAACGACGTTCAGAACGCCGTCAGGGGGACACTCCTGGTCCCGACGGTTCCTGACGAGAATACAAGGTTCCTTCGAGGCGTGAAGCTCCTTGCCGAGATCGATGATCGCGGCGGGGTGGAGATCGGGTTCTCGACGAACGAGGAGACGACAAACGCTTCCGACCCGATCAGTCAACTCAACGTCGATGGGAAAGACCTCCTGGCCGCGGCCAAGGATGGCTATGTTTATCGCGATAAGGGTCAGGGTCGGATCACGCTGAACAAGCGCGAACGAGGGCTGTCGCTGAAGGTTCGGACACCTTTCAACCGCTCGGCGGAGATGGAGGAAGTCGCGTCGATCTTCAACCTGATCCCGCATCGCAACCGGTACAAGATGGAGTCGGAGCTGGCTCCCGATGCCGAGAGCAGCAATCCCAACCTCCCCAAGGCCATCCCGGGCAATGACACGATCTATTTGAATCTTCGATCGATTCTTCAGATCATGACCTTCATGTCGAAGGGAGTCTGTGTTCCCCAGGAGCATGTTCTGAACCACAATGTTCCGATCACGCCCGGACCCGATGGACGACCGTTTGACTGGACCACGGTGACGCGCGGTTACTTCCGGATCTCGTCGCAGAAAAGTCGGCCCCGAGACGCCGAGGTCGCCGTGAAGTATCGAGGATACTGGTTTTTCATTCCGAAGGACGACGTCGATTCGCGGTCGATCCTGGCGATTCTGGAGATTCTGTTCTCGCTCCAGGACAACGACGACTCGACATCGAGCCCGGTCTTGACCCTCCCGGCGGGTCGTTAACGTTAAGATCGACCCATCGAACCAGTCGTTGGGGGACTCGAAAAATGGGAATTGTTCTTGCACCTTGAAAAAAGAATGGTTTACGCTACCCAAGACTGGCTTTTGAAACGAAGGCGATACGAATTAGTAGAACGAAACAGGTATTGTAAGATGAAATCACAAGCATGTATGTTAGCATTAGTGATTGTGTTGAGGGGAGCGGGCCGTGACTCGCTCGGTCTTCGTTCGTTCGAGTGACGTTCCATTCCGTGTGGTCCGAGTAACCGGTGCCAGGCTCGTCGGGCAGTTCCACCCGTCCGCCGATGCCAAGGCCGTTCATCGTCTTGATCTTCAATTCGACACCTCAGGAATCCTGGGACGAGAGGCATTTGACGTGTGCCTTGAGACGGATTATCCCGACCAGCCCATCGTCAAGGTGGGCGTTCTCGTGCTTGATTGACCTCGCGGAGCCCGACCGATGAACCGTGAGACCAGACATGGTGGCTTCACACTGATTGAACTGCTGGTCGCGCTTGGCGTGATCTCGATTTTGATCGCGCTGGCACTTCCGGCCGTGCAGTCGGCGCGGGAGGCGAGCCGCCGGGCGGTTTGTCAGAATAATCTGCGACAAATCGGGCTCGCCATCCAGAATTATTTATCGTCAGCCAATTGTTTACCCGTCTCGGTGACCACCATCCGCCCGACCACGAAGAGTGGTTCATTCTATTATGGGCTTTATTCGGCTCACTGCCGATTGTTGCCGTATCTGGAGCAGAACGCCCTCTATCAGTCGATCAATTTCCAGACCGGAACCTGGCCGGTTGACACGTTTCTTGGTGGATCGCCGGGTAATACCTTTCAACTCAACCAGGTCAATTTGACGGTTTATTCGACTGGAGTCGGCCTTTTCCTCTGCCCTTCCGACGGTGGCGCGTTCGCGAGCACCGGGAATAATTATCGCGGAAACACGGGCGTCGGCCCATCCCCAACCGCTTGGGCTGAGAGTCCCGATGGTGGCAACGGCCTCTTTCCCGAGCTCGACGCGATCAGCCCATCGAGCGTGACCGACGGTCTGAGTCATACCGTTGCTTTCAGCGAACGTCTCCGTGGCAGCGGTGGCCCGCCATCGATCCTTGACCCGGAACGCGACGTCTTCCAGCGGGCGGGCGTCGCCAACACCGCCGATCAGTTGCTCAATGAATGCCGGATCGCCGGTCGAGCCGTCAATCCGGCACGCTATACCTTGAGCGGTGAATACTGGTTCTGGGCGGGTCGAGAACGCACGCTTTACACGCAGACCCAGATACCAAACGGCGTTGTGCCCGACTGTACTTTTGGCGGCATGACGCCCGCGATCGACATGGCGACGGCACGGAGCAATCATCCAGGTGGAGTGAATGCATTGATGGGAGATGGGTCTTGTCGATTCGTCTCGGAAACGATCGCCCAGCCTGTCTGGCGCGGCCTCGGCACGCGTAATGGCGGCGAACTCATCGATTGAATCTTGAGAAACGCAGAGGAGTGCTTTGACATGAGAAAGCTAACATGTCTGGGATTCAGTCCAACGCCGGTTCCGGTGCCTTTCAACCGGTGGCCGGCGGCAGCACTTCGAACTGCAACGTTTATAGTCTTTTCCAAGGAAAATGCGTCAGCAACGGAGGTCTTTACTACTGTAACCCGTTGGTTGATCAACTGATGAATTGCGCCGGCACCTACGCGCCCTATGATTTGCAGACTACCGTCATCACGGCTGCGGCGGACGCCGGTACCAATCAGAGTCGAGACTCGGGGTCGAAATCAGCGGGGAATCTGATCGTGATCCGGTGATCCAGAATTGTAGTCCTGGGCCGGATTTCTTTCTCCCGGTCCTACCAATTTGAAAGGGTGGCGGTGTTCGCTGTCACCCCCTCCTGATACTTCCTGTTCGAGGCTACCGATGGCGATAAATCCGGCATTTTTTTCGTGCCTGGCGCTAGTCGCGCAGGCGAATTCCGACGGCAAGATGGATGCCTCCCAATT
>JAJYCH010000127.1 GCA_021778575.1 Planctomycetota bacterium | reverse complement strand
TGGCTCGCGTCCGCGAGACTCGACGGCGTGTCGAGGACGAGCCCCGCGGCGGCGATCCTTCCGCCGTTTCCCGCGACGAGGTAGCGCTTCCCCGCGGGCGCGCTCTCCTCGAAGCGGATCGCCAGGTTCGCCCAGTTCTCCACGTCCACCGGATCGGCGAGGACGACCACTAAGGGGCCACGCGCCCCCAGGAGGAAACTTTGTCAGCGGAGCATCTGCAGGAACTGCTGACGGTTCTCGATCTCACCCGGGTCGGCCAGGATCATCGTATCACGTCGGCGGCCGGTCGATCACCGGGTATCAGTTCCGAGGGCGCGCCGGCTCGCCCCGGCCTCGAAACGGGTCGAACTGCCGGCGCTCGCGCTTCAAGGTTTCGAGGCCGAGCAACCGGGGCCGGAGGACTTCGAGAACCTCGTCGATCGACCAGACCTGGTAATCGTGGCCGTCGAAGCCGACGTCGAGCGCGGCCCAGGCGTCGCTGAGCCGGAGCGGATTGGCCTCGGGCTCGCGCTGGTAAAGGGCATGGACGTGCCCGTAAAGGTGGATGTTGGGCGCGGCCACGCTCCCCCGATGCTGGCCGTCCCAGGTGATCATCGGGTAATGATTCAAGGTGATCGCGATATCGCCGTCGCGAATCCGGACCTGGTCGTGGGTCACGGTGAAGAGGTCGCGAATCGACCGGTCGTCGTGGTTCCCCCAGATCAGCCGGACATCCCGACAGACGATCTGGTCGCGGAACCAGCGGGCATTCCGGCGGTAGTCGGACCCTCGGCCGAACGCCCAGTCACCCAGGCACCAGAGGGTGTCGCCGGGGCCAACCCGGGCGTTGATGTTATCGGCCAGAGCCCGGTTCATCCGGGCGATTGACTCCTCGCCGATCCGGAGGGTCCCCAGGTCGCCGCCGCTCGCTTCAATCTCCAGGAAGGTCGCCCGATCCTGGTCGGACATGAACGAGATCCGCCGGCAAAACTTGAGGATGTTGCCGTGGAAGGCGTGGGGATCACTGCAATAATAGGTTGTCATACGTGCTCGAAAATCAAGAATTCTCCCGGCCCGATTGCCGGGTTGGGTGGTGGCCCGTTTGGTTGCATCTGGTCCTATCCTATCAACCTCCCCGGTACGCCCGCCAGGCGATTGCTGGTAGGATTGAGGCGACGGATTGCCCCAAGGCTCCAAGGTCTTCGCCCACCATGCCGCTTGAACCATCAAATTATGCCACCCTTTCGGCCATGATCACCCCGGCGCTGTTCATGACGGCCAATGGCTCGCTGATCATCTCGACCTCGAACCGGATGGCTCGCGTGGTCGACCGGATTCGTGTGCTCAACAACCTGAGCGACGAACTCTGTCGGGGGGAAAATCGGCTCGACTACACCGAACTCCGGATGGCCCATTTCACCGACCAGTTGCACCACCTGGAATGGCGGAGCGATCGTGTTCGCTACGCCCTGGGGATGCTCTACATGGCGTTTGCCTCGTTTGTCGGGACCAGCCTGGCGCTGGCGATCGACACCTTGATCGGCAACCGCCACGTCACGACCTCGATGGCCACCGGATTATCGATGCTCGGCGTCAGCCTGATGTTCCTCGCCAGCGTCAACCTTGTCCGCGAGGCTTTCGCCGCTCTGGCGAGCAACCGCCAGGAAATCCGCTTCTTTCGCGACCTCCAGGCCCGTCGGATTGCCGAGCGCCGCTGCGAAGGGAAATGATCCGGATGGCCGACGACCAGGGAAACTCGCAAGCTCGGCGGGAAGGACGGATCATGCGACGATCGATTGTCTGGGGGATGATCCTGGTGGGGCTCGGGTTCGGGCCGCCCTCTCCGCTCGAACGGCTTGGCCGATTCGCCGATCCCGCCCTGGTCGAAGTCTCGGGGATCGTCGCGAGCCGGAAGTATCCCGGGATCTACTGGGTCCACAATGATTCGGGTAACCCCCCCGCGCTGTTCGCCGTCAAGCTTGATGGCTCGGTCGTCCGGTCGTACCGGGTCGCGGCTCCCAACATCGACTGGGAGGATCTCGCGACCGACGACAGGGGGCATCTCTACCTCGGCGATATCGGCAACAACGAGAACCGCCTGCCGATCCGGGTGATCCACCGGCTCGACGAGCCCGACCCCACCCGGCCCGCACCAACCGAGCCGCTGCCGCTGACGGCCTCAACCTTTTACAAGTTCCCGGAGAACGGCCGGTTCGACGCCGAGAGCCTGATCGTCGAACCGGGACGGGCGCTGGTGATCTCCAAGCGGTTCGATGGTCGTGAGGCCGAGATCTTCGCGATTCCGTTCGACCCGCCCTCGGGCCTGCTCCGTCCTTCGTTGCCGGTGCGGCTCGCGAGCCTTCCCGGCTGTTCCGAACCGGCGACCGGGGCCGACCTTTCGAGCGATGGCCGGCATCTGTCCGTTGTGACCACGCGGGCCGCGCGGGTTTATCGCCGGGCCGGTCGCGATGACTGGTCGCTGGTCGCGACCGTTCCGTTCGACGCTCCTGGGGTCGAGGCGATTTGCTGGTCGGGGCGGGACCTGGTCCTCGCCAGCGAGGATCGGTCGGTCTACCGGATCACCGAGAAGACCTGGACAACCGCGACGGAGGCGGCTCGATGAGGTCGGCCGACGTGGTGGTGATCGGTGGCGGCGTGATCGGGCTCTCGATCGCCTATTGCCTTTCGCGCGAGGGGGTTACGGTCACGGTGCTCGACCGCGACGGCCTCGGTCGCGGGGCGTCGTGGGCCGGCGCGGGGATGATTCCACCGCATGTCGAACGGCTCAAGACCAACCCGACGATCGAACTCCGGTCGTGGAGCGCGGTGCTCTATCCCGAATGGTCGCAAGCCCTTCTGGCCGAGACCGGGATCGACAACGGTTATCGGAAAACCGGCGGCGTCGATGTCGGGCTCGATCTGTCCGAGGACAACGAGCTGAAGACCTCGGCCGGACGCTGGCGGAACGAGAAGATCGTCTACGAGCGGCTCGAACCTCGCGACTTCGGCCGGGTCGAGCCGGCGCTCAACCCCGAGCTTCGGGTGGCCTATTACCTGCCCGATCGCGCCCAGATTCGCAATCCACGGCATCTCAAGGCGCTGATCGAGGCGCTCCGAGGCCGTGAGGTTGATCTACGTCCGGGTTCGGCGGTTCTTGGTTTCGAGTCGATTTCCGGGCGAGTGACGGGGGTCAAACTGGAGTCGGAGACTCTCGCTTGCGGCCAGGTGATCGTCTCGGCCGGGGCCTGGACTTCGGGCCTGCTGGCGGGACTCGGGGTCGAGGTGCCGACTCCGCCATTGAAGGGGCAAATCGTCTTGCTCCGGAGTGATCGCCCGCTGATCCGCCGGATTGTCGAGCACGGCAAGAATTACCTGGTCCCTCGCGACGATGGCCGGGTTCTGGTAGGAGCGACCGAGGAGGACGCCGGCTTCGACAACCGGACGACGGCCGAGGCCGTTCGCGACCTTCTGGCCGAGGCCCACAAAATCTGCCCGATCCTGGCGACGGCCGGGATCGAGCGGTCGTGGGCCGGGCTCCGGCCGGGAAGCATCGACTCGAAGCCCTATCTCGGTTTCGCGCCGGGATTCGCGAACCTGATCGTGGCGACCGGCCACAAGCGAGCCGGGTTGCAGCTTGCTCCGGCCAGCGCCGAGGTGATCACCGACCTCGCCCTGGGGCGACCGTCTCGGGTCGACCTCAGCCCGTACCGGCTCGATCGCGAGACGGGGGAACCGGCCGACCCCACGTTTCGTTCTTGAAGTCTGGAATCGAATCGTTTTACTTCATCCTCGCGGGATGGACCACCTTGGGGTGGGCGACATGGAGAAAACTACTCGCCGGGGCCGGGTTGCCGGGATGCCCGATCATTTGCAGGATCGGAGAGATCGTCTTGGTCGACACCGGATGCGACTTGGCCTTGTGGGTGATGCCGAGGTCTTGCTTGACATGGTTGTACTGGCTGCTGAACCAATTGCCAATGTCGCCGAAGGTCGAGAGTACCACTCGCGTTTCGAGCGAACTTTCGGTGAGTTGGCCCGGCACAAAAGAGCGTCGTCTGGACATCGCTCACGGACTCCTTCCGAGAGGGACTGATCGAGGAGTTCCTGCTTCAATCGTTAAGATCGGTAAATTTGGACCGAGTGATCACTTTTTTCTCAAGTATTTGATCCTGTCGAGGGTGAACCTCTCGATTTTGGCACGAAGCCGAGGGGAACGAGATTTCCAACTTCGGCGGAGTCCAGTCCACCACCTCTGCCGGTTATCGCGATCTTTCGCCCAGGATCGAATTTGCTTGCGAACCGGTCGGCAACCGATCGCTTTCGCACCGGCTCCGGCGGACGAATGGACGAAATACAAGCAAGACGACGGTCAGATATTTTAACGGTAGGCGTGGGAGGTTCGCTCCTCCATCGACCGAGACGTGGAACTGGCCAGTCTCGAATCGTTGGGGCGAATCCAAGGAGGCAGGTCATGGGCCGACGTCGGGATCTGAGGATGGATTGCCTCGAATCGCGGGATCTCCTCTCCATTGCTCCGTTGATCAACTCGCCCGGCTGGAACCCTTCGACCGCAGCTCGGGTGTCGGCGGCCACTTACGTTCCGGCGGTGACCAGCGTCAACCAGTTAACCTTTGACCCCGCCACCGGGCTCTATTACAACAACAATAGCGGTGGCAGTGGAATCACCACGGACATTGCCCCACCCCGGGCGAACGAACTGAAGCGGCAGGCCTTCCACGCCACTTTCACCGGCAAGGTCATCCGCGAAGCACCTCGCCTGCTTGACCAGGCGCGGCAGTATTACATTCTGGCTCCGGGAACCTCGACCGGCTTCCTCCACGGCACGGCGCAGGTCCGGATCTATACGCCCAACCCGAACCCGATCACCTTCCCCGATCCGACCAACCCCGGATCAACCATCACCGAGACCGCCACCGCCACGACCGGCACCCTCTCGATGTCCGACCGGAGCACCCAGAGCGGCGGGGTGATTCTCGCCAATCTGACCGGCAGTCCGACCAACGTCGACAGCCAGGGGCGGCCCACCTTGTTCAACCTGACGCTCAACGGCGGCGGAGGCTCGGGCGGGATCTATGCCAGCGCGGTCGGCACCGGAACCGTGAGTATCATCTATCACGGCAACAAGGCGACCATCAAGGTCAACGCGTCGATCTTCATCAGCGGGATCGGCAACCCGCTTGACATCTATCAGGGTGTGACCTTGTAAAAGAGCCGGGGCGAGTCCTCAGCCGACGTCGTCGACCTGGCGAGCGACCAGGATCTTGCCCGCCGCCTCGAACCCGAGCGCGGCGTCGCGATCGCGGAGGCGAAAGGCCAGGATACCGGCCTCGGGCCGGTTCTCGGTCAAGATGCCTTCTGCCCCCAGGTCGAGCCCGCACTCGGTCAGATATCGTAGAAACGCCGGGTCTTGCTCGACCACCCGGATCACCCGGAACCGGGCCCCTCGACCAAGCTGAGCCAGGGGCAGGCCCAGCGGCTCGGTCAGCGATCCATCGGGCCGGGGGATCGGGTCGCCATGAGGGTCGACGGCCGGATTGCCGAGAAAATCGTCGATCCGGTCGATCAGGCGATCGGACGCCGAGTGCTCCATGTGCTCGGCTTCCTCGTGGACCTCGTCCCAGGTCATCTTCAAGGTCTGGGCGAGGAACAGTTCGAGCAATCGGTGCCGCCGCAGCACCTTCAAGGCCAGCCGTCGCCCCGAAGCGGTGAGCCTCGCCCCTTCATAAGGGGTATAAGTGGCCAGATCCCCTTCGGAAAGGGTCTTGAGCATCCCGGTCACCGTCCCCGGCGAGACGCTGAGCGCCTGCGCCAGTTCACCGGTCGCCACGGCCTCGGTTTCTCCCCGACGGCTGGCGATCAGGTAGATGGCCTTGAGGTAATTCTCGACGGTCAAGCTCGGCAACGGACGGCCCCTGGGCTGGAATAGTCCGACCGGCCTAACCGGCGGCTCGGGCTTTTATCTTACCCGACCGAGAGGGAATCTTGTAGGCTAGGATTGGCCTGGAGACGCTGATCAAGCGACGGGCCTGATTGACCACTTGTTCGATTCCGAAGGATCATCATGGATCGCCGTCGTTTCTCGCTCGCCCACGGGATGATCCTGATCGCCGCCTCGGCGGTGGGCATGGCCTTGATGCGATTGTTTTTCCAGAGTGCCAGCAGGGTATCCGTCGGCGGTAATCCATTTTACAACGCTCAACTGAATCTATTCAGCTTCAGTCCAATGTTGATGGTCTGGTCGATCACCCTCTTGTTTCTTCAGCTTCGCCAGCCAAGGTCGCCAATCCGAGAGCTGGCCGGAACTCCGGGATTTGGAGCGGTCTGCGCGACGGCTTGCGTGACCATCGTTCACTTTTCGAGGATGGGTATCGAGGCGATTCTCGACCCGAAACATTCCTTCTTGGCGGAACCGTTCTTCATCCTGTTTTCCTCGATGGTCCCATTCGTGACCTTGTCGATCGTACCGGTCTGGCTCCTGGTCGCTCTGGGAGGTCGTTGGAATCGCTCGATGGACTGGCGCGAACGGCTCGGGCGAGTTGTGGGCTGGTCCTGGATCGTCCTCAATCTCTCGACGGATGTCGCGCGATACTTCTCATGATCGCGCATTGATTCGCAGGACCGTAGGCTGCGTCCTGGACCAGCCATCGCTCAGAGCCGAGTCGAGAATCGGTCTACTTGCTTTAATCGGAGGGGTTCTCGCATAGATCGCCGTCGTTTCTCGCTTGGCGATGGGATGATCCTGATCGCCGCCTCGGCGGTGGGCATGGCCTTGATGCGATTGTTTTTCCAGAGTGCCAGCAGCGTGCCCGTTGGCGGTAATCCATCTGACAACGTTCAACTGAATCTGTTCAGCTTCAGCCCAATGCTGATGGTCTGGTCGTTCACCCTCTTGTTTCTTCAGCTTCGCCAGCCAACGTCGCCAATCCGAGAACTGACTGGAACTCCGGGATTTGGAGCGGTCTGCGCGACGGCTTGCGTGACCATCGTTCACTTTTCGACGATGAGCATCGAGGCGTTTCTCGATCCGAAACATTCCTTCTTGACCCGTCCGTTCTATATCGGACTATCCTGGCTGGTCACATTCGTCGCCTTGTCGATCGTACCGGTCTGGGTTTTAGTCGCTCTGGGAGGTCGTTGGAATCGCTCGACGGATTGGCGCGAACGGCTCGGGCGGGTTGTGGGATGGTGCTGGATCGCTCTTTATCTCTCGACGCTTGCCACCTGATCTTTCTGACAGCCTGTCGGGTCAGCCGTGCGGGCCGCGATTTTGAGATGGACGGTCGTTGTTGAGCGGGGGGGATGGTCCGAGCGGCGGCCCCTACATTTTACGGTTCCGGTTACGCCTCGCGATATTGTCATGCCTCATTTTCTCGTGTGCCCGCGAGCATCCGAGACTGTAGGCTAGGGCTTGCCCTGCCGATGTTTTGATCGACGCCACCCTACGTCTCACTCGACGTCCTCGTCTTTCGGCTCACCGTAGATTTCGGTTTCGTATCGCTCGATGAGGAAGCAGAGCACGAGGAAATAGTCGTGTTCGCCAGGGAGGGTCCGTCCCTTGCGATCCGCGATCCCGTTGACAATCTCGATGGCCCGATCGTGTTCCTCGTCCGACTGGATCGGCCGGAGCGGAAAAGCCCGGACCAGGTCGAGGTAAGCCTCGGTCGGCTCGCCGACGGAGATTTCCGCGTCAGAGTTCGAGATCATCGTATTCTCCGTGAGTGTAGACCCCACGAACAAGGAGTACCTGGTTGCTGTAATAAATCACTGCGACCAACCGGAATTTATTTCCGCCGATGTTGAAGATCGTGTGAATGCCCACCTGAGCGGCGGAACGAAAATCAGATCTCAATTCGCCGAAGTTGATCCATGTCGCCTTCTTGGCGATACGATACCAGCGGTCCAGCGGCTCGACCGCGTCCGCATGAATATCCCCAAACTTCAGGAGAGCTTTTCGGGAGATCACATGCACAACGGCGGGCTCCGTACTCAGACGATCGATCGCCGAGACAATGTTCCATCATAGGTTGCCCGAGGCTCACCCCGCAGTGTCACTCCTCATCCATCTCGGTCGATCCCGCGGGCTCATCGTCGAAGGTCGGATCATCGGCGATCGAAGGCGACGAGGTTCGGTCTCCGACCCTGAGCCAGACCGCTTTCAGGTACGCCCCTTCGAGGGCCTCCAGCCCCACCGGATGGTCGGACGCCGCTCCCGTCACGGCCAGGACTTGCACGGCTCGGCCGGCTTTTCGGGCGGCGGCTCGAAGCAGGATCACGAACTCCTCGACGGGCAACAGTCCCGAGCAGGAGCACGTTACCAGGATTCCTCCCGGCTCGACGCAGTTGAGCGCCAGGACGTTCAGGTCGAAATACTTGCGCTTGCCGGATGAGATATCGAGCCGGCCAGGGATCAGCTTGGGCGGGTCGAGCACCACGACCCCGAAGGTCTTGCCGTTCACTCCCATCTGACGCATGTATCCGAAGGCGTCGGAATGGACGAAGTTGGGCCGGACCTGGTTGGCGTTGGCGTTTTCCTTGGCCAGGGCGATCGCCTTCTCGTCGAGGTCGACGCAGGTGACCTCCGACGCATTCCCCTTCACCAGCGCATAGAGGCCGAAACCGCCGGTGTACGAACAGACGTCGAGCATCGTCCGACCCGGGGTGAACCGGGTCAGAGCTAGACGATTGTCGCGCTGGTCGCAGAAGAAGCCGGTCTTGTGGCTCCCGGCGAACTGGACCCGGAAGCGGACTCCGTTCTCGGTGATCGTCACCCGAGGGGGGAGCTTGACGGTGCTGACGGGCTTGCCGGGGAAGTCCTCGGCCAGGGCGATCCGCTCGTCGACATTCACCCGGAAATGCTTGGTGCCGATCCGGGCGGCGACCCGGTCGAGGATCGGGCCGATCCGCTGGTAGATCCCCAGGCTGAAGATTTCGGCCGAGAGGACATCGTCGAACCGGTCGAGAATCAGGCCGCTCAGACCATCGGCCTCGGCGTGGATCACACGGTAGGCGTTGGTCGATTCGTCGAGCTTCAAGAGGTCGCGCCGGAGGGCGATGGCCTGATCGATCTTTCCTTCCCAGAAGGCGGGACCAGGGGTCTCGACGCCGGTGGCGAGCAGTCGCAAGTTGATTTGCGAGCGGGTGTTCCAGA
>JAJYCH010000126.1 GCA_021778575.1 Planctomycetota bacterium | reverse complement strand
CTCGACTGACCGTGCCGTTCGGGTACGGGCTGCTGGGAGTCTTTGTCGTGACGGTCGTGGTGGGCCTGATCATGGGTCGCGTCAAGCTTGCGGACCTTCTGGCGGGGGTTGTGATCTGGTTCGTCGCGGTGGTCCTGTCGGTCTTCGGGGTTGGGGCCTACTGGTTGGTCCTTCGCGATATGATGTCCTCGGTCGGAGTCCAGTCGCTCCCGTTCGACCTGGCGATTTTGACCGCCGGCGCGGTGATCGCCACGATCATCACCCTGGGATTGGAACGTCTGGCCGCGCGGAATCGGTCGATCGAGGCGCTGGGATTGGGCGCTCTGTTCTGGTGGGTGGCCCTGGCCTTGACGACCGCGTACCTCTTGCCGGGAACCAGTTACCTGTTCACCTGGCCGGCCTTGTTCGCGCTCCTGGGCTTGAACTCGTTGATGATGATGCGTCGAGGTTCCGGTCTCGCTCGCGAGGCGGTCCTGGTCGGCTGTCTCCCGGCGCTTGTCCTGCTTCCGCCCTTGATTCGCGAGGCGTTCGAGGGGTTGAGCCTCCAACTGGTCGGCCCGTTGATGATCCTGGTCGTGCTGTTTCTCGGGGCGATCCTGCCGCTGCTGGCGCCGCTGGTGGTGCCGCCGAAACACCCTGATTGACCGGCCCCGGTTGCGGTCTGGCGGAATTCCTGGTCTGATCGAGGGGTCACGCCTTCGAGCGGTCGGGCGAGCGTCGGCCTTTTATCGAGAACACAGTCATGCCCAGCGTCGGTCACGGGTCTCGCCTTGAGTTTTCGTCGTTCGTCGAGTCACCCCCGAGCGCACTCCAGGGCGTTCTCACTCGGGCCGAGGGGCCGGTCGGCTCGATCCCCTTGACCGACTCGATGCTTCGCGACTGGCCATCGGGCGACCTCTTCGGCCTGACCCAGAACGCCGGGATGGGCTGGACTCCGTCGGGAGTGGCTCGCGATCCGTACCTGATCCTGAGCACGCAAGGGGGGCTCCGGGCTCCCGATGGCACGCCGATCGCGCTCGGGTATCACACGGGACATTGGGAAGTGGGCCTGCTGGTCCAGGAGGCGGCCGAGGAGCTGGCGAGTCTCGGCGTCGCCCCGTTCGCGGGCATGGTGTCCGACCCCTGCGACGGGCGGACGCAAGGCACGACGGGGATGATGGACAGCCTCCCCTATCGGAACGACGCGGCGATCGTCTTCCGCCGGCTGATCCGTTCGCTGCCGACCCGCAAAGGGGTCCTCGGCGTGGCGACCTGCGACAAGGGGTTGCCGGCGATGCTCCTGGCGCTGGCGGGATCGAAGAACCTGCCGGGCGTGCTGGTGCCGGGCGGCGTGACCTTGCCGCCCGCTCATGGGGAGGACGCCGGCAAGATCCAGTCGATCGGAGCGCGGTACTCGCATGGCGAGCTGAGCCTGAAAGAGGCTTCCGAGCTGGGCTGTCGGGCCTGTGCCTCGGCCGGAGGGGGCTGCCAGTTTCTCGGCACGGCGGCCACGGCGCAGGTGGTGGCCGAGGCGCTGGGTCTGAGCGTCCCGCATGCGGCGCTGGCACCCAGCGGCCAGCCGATCTGGCGCGATATCGCCCGGCGGTCGGCTCGGGCTCTGGTCCATCTGAACGAACGCGGTCTGACTTCGGGCCAGATCCTTTCCGATGCCTCGATCCGTAACGCCATGACGGTCCACGCCGCGTTTGGCGGCTCGACGAATCTGCTCTTGCACATTCCCGCAATCGCTTTCGCGGCGGGGCTCCGGCGGCCGACGGTCGAGGACTGGACCGAGATCAACCGCCAGACCCCGCGACTGGTCGACGTCCTGCCCAACGGGCCGAGCTATCACCCGACCATCCGCGCCTATCTGGCCGGCGGAGTTCCCGAGGTGATGCTCCATCTTCGGTCGCTCGGCCTGCTCGATCTTGGTGCGTTGACCGTCACCGGCGAATCGCTGGGCAAGACGCTCGACTGGTGGGCAAGTAGCGCGCGACGAACCGCGTTGCGTGAACGCTTGCGGGATCAGGATCATGTCGATCCCGACGACGTGATCATGGACCCCGACCGCGCGAAGTCGCGCGGCTTGACCAGCACGGTCACGTTTCCGAAGGGGAACCTGGCTCCGGAAGGTTCGGTCATCAAATCGACGGCGATCGACCCGTCGGTCGTCGATGCCGATGGGGTCTACCGCAAGGTCGGTCCGGCGCGGGTTTTTACTCGCGAGAAGGATGCCATCGCGGCGATCAAGGGGCAGGGGCCGAACCCAATCCAGGCAGGGGACGTGCTGGTCCTGATCGGCCGAGGGCCGATGGGGTCGGGGATGGAAGAGATCTATCAGATCACGTCGGCTCTCAAGCATCTCTCGTTCGGCAAGGAGGTCGCGGTCGTGACCGACGCCCGGTTCTCGGGGGTCTCGACCGGCGCCTGCGTCGGCCACGTCGGACCCGAGGCGCTGGCGGGCGGTCCGATCGGCCGTGTGATGGATGGCGACCTGATCCGGATCATCGTCGATCGCGTGAATCTGCATGGGTCGGTGGATCTCGTGGCAAGCTGGGGCAAGGAACTCTCGGCCGACGAAGCCGCGCAACTGCTGCTCGAACGGTCGCCGCACCCTGACCTCTCGCCCGATCCCGACCTGCCCGATGATACCCGGCTCTGGGCGGCCTTGCAGTCGCTCGGCGGCGGAACCTGGGGCGGCTGCGTGTACGATACGGATGCGATCCTGGCGGCGATCGAGGCGGGGCGCGCGGCGAAGGTTGCCGGGAGTTGAATGCGAACGAGCATCAGACCACCGCCCGTCAAGCTGAACTAATGATGGAATGATGAAACAAGAACCGGTCTCGATGACGCTGGTGGATCTGGTCGCGCTCGTCGCGGGCGTGGCGGCCGGGTTCGCGGTTCTGAAGGCATTGCCCGAATTGCCGTTCATTCCGCCCGGTTGGGTCCTGCTGGTGCTGGCGGTCAGCAATTTCTTGCAGTGGGCAACGATCGCCTGCGCGGTCGTGGCTCTGGGCCGGGTGGCGAGCTATCGGCGGATGCCTCGGTCGGCGGAATGGCTGGCGATCGTGGTCAGCCTGTTCACGGTGTCACGCTTACAGGTGTTCAATTTTGATTTGTGGGTCAATGTTCTGCTGACGATGTCGCCGGTCGGGCTCGATCGGATCGACTTCGATGGTTGGCGGTGGTTGGTCGCTACGTTCGCTTCGTTGCTCGCTCTGGTCATGCTCGGCCTGTTGCGATTGGCTCGAAACGTCACCCCGACGTGGTTGAAGACTCTGGTTCTGGCCTGGGTTTACTTGCTCTGCCTGACGGGTCCGCTGGCCGTTTTCGGCTTTCTGGGTGACGATTTGGTCTCGCCATCAGACGGGTTCGGTCCCGGCGATCTGGCGATCTTGCATCGGCAATTGTGCATCTTGTTTGGTTTCTTTCCGATCGGACTTTTCTTCGGAGTGCCCGCGCTCGCCGTTCTGATCGAGCGGATGCGGCGACGACATTGGTCCTGGTCTGAATGGGCGGCGGCGAGCTCTTCGATCCTGGTCGGGCTGACTTCAATGCTGTTTTATCGATGGGAGATCAACCGGTTTTCCCTGGGCTGGATTGGTGAACGGTTCTTGGTTCTCGGCTGGGTGATCGTGGTCGCCCTGGTCAGCCGGTTGATTCTGATTCGGGTCGGCCCCGCCTGGAATGTTTGGTTCGGTGACATATCCGGTCAGGATCGATCGACGGATTCGGTCTCCAGTAACGTCTGAACGTACCGATCCATCTCCGCCAGTTCCTCGGTGAAAGGGGCCTGGACCGGCGGGAAGCGGAAGCCGGTCTTGGGGTCGAGATCGAACGCGGTCACTCGAAAACTGATGGCGAACCGTTCACGCTTCCACTGGGCGATGCAGAAGAGGCGGACGAACTTGCGGACGTCGGCGGCGAATCGGGCGAGGTCGTTGTCGTAGTAGGGCTTCATCACCGGCCAGTAGCGTTTCAGGATTTCGAGCGGGTCAAGCGCGAGCTGGACAAAGGCGTACATCAGTTGGTCGAGGACCGCGAACGGCATCAGGTCGGCCTCGTCGGTCTGCTCGGAGCCGGGGGGGCGAAGCTCGGCGCTGGCTTCCATCGCCTTGATTTTTTCGAGCGAGGCCATGCCGTGGAAACCGGCCGCCCAGTCGAGATAAAGTTTGATCAGGCTCTTGGGAACGTCGGCGATCGGCGCCAGTCCGCCGCTGGAATCGCCGTCCATCGTGGTGTAGCCGACGGCCGCCTCGCTCTTGTTGCTGGTCACCAGCAAGAGGGCGTTGTGAAGGTTCGCGAGGGTCCAGATCAGCATCCCTCGGACGCGGGCCTGGATGTTCTGGAGCGGGATGTCGAGCCGGGGGTTCGACCAGCTCAAGGGTTCGCCGGTCATCGACTCGACAACCTCATGAGCGGCCGTCAGCGCGGGCTGGATCTTGCCGTCGAAGAAGGTCGCGCCGATCTCTTCGGCCACGGCCTGCGCGGCGTCGTGCGTCTTGAAGCCGGAATTCTCGGTCGCCAGATAGGCACAGAGAAAGCGGTCGTGAATTTGATCGCGGAGAGCGGCCGGGTCGCTCCCTGGTGCTCCATAAGCATGCATCCGCTGGACCAGCAAGGCGACCATCGCGCTATCGCGTCCGCCCGACAGCGCCAGGGCGCAGGTCTTCACGCCGGTCTTGCGGGTATAGTCGCGCAGGGCCAGGGCCAGGGCGAGTTCGAGTTCCAGGTGGTTCAGGTCGCGCTCGCCGATCGTTTTCCCACCAAACACCGATTTTTCGAGATATTCGAGCGAGGGGTCGGGATGGCTCGGCTCGGCGGGAATCCAGTACGGCGGCGGCGCGGGGGCGACTTCTCGGGTCGAGAAGTCGCCGGGCACCCGGACGATCCCCGGAGTTTCGCCGTAGGCTCCCCACTGGGCGCGCGAGGTCTGGTCGCGCCAGGAACCTTCCTCCATCCGGACGTGGCGGATCTCTCGGAGGTCAACCACGCGATGGATCAGCTCGTAATCCTCGGTGAACAGGAAGCGTCGCCCCTCGGCCTCGATTCGCCCGTTCACTCCGAGGAAGAGACTGCCGTCAAAAATCAAGCGCGTGGCGTCGCAGCCGAGGAGCGACGTGTAGAGATACGCGCAATGATCCTCCTGGCTGACCTGGGCGACCAGCCGCCGCCGGGTCTTGTGCTTGCCGATCGAGAACCAGGACGCCGACGGGTTGAGCAGGATCTCGGCTCCTGCCAGGGCGTAGGTTGAGCCGGGGCGGAGCCCTTTCCAGGCGTCCTCGCAGATCTCGAAGGCGACGGTCCCCAGGCCGGGAAGCTCGAACATCTGGGTGCCGAGCGGGGTTGTCGTGCCGTCAGGCCCGCGATAATCGATCAGCCGACCGTGGGGCCAGGAGAGAAAATAGCGGTTCTCGTACTCGACATCGCCGGTGGCCAGATTTTCTTTCGCCGCGAGACCGACGACCCGGCCGTTGGCCAGCAGCGCCATCGCGTTGTAGAGAACCCCCTCGAACTGGACCGGCAGGCCGACGGCGACGGCGATTCCCTGAGTGGCGTCGAGCAGGCGGATCATCAGGTCCCATGACCGCTCGATCGTGCCGATCCGGAGGAGTCGATCCCCCAGGCTGTAGCCGGGCACGCACATCTCGGGCAGGAGCAAGAGTTTCGCGCCAACCTCCTTGGCGTGACCGATCACCTGGCGAATCCGCGCCTCGTTCCCCGCCCAGTCGCCGACCGTCTGATTCAGCGAGGCCGCCGCGAGGTGCGCCTGATGCGACTTTTCCACGTTCGTCCCTTCCCGAATGTCGGCCCGATCGGTGTTGATCCCCACGGTACACTCGCGCTCGACTGGCGGTCAAATTTCGTGAGGGTCGCATCCGAGCCGGAAGCTTCTCCACTCGTCTGATGATATTCCGCTGGTCGGGGTTCGGCGAACCATCCTTTTCGGCGCGAGCCTTCGAAATGACGACGGGGCGGGAGGAATCCGGAGATTCCCGCCGCCCCGTGGATGTGCCGAACCACTTACTTGGGGGTGGTCGGCTTGGGCTGGCTGGCCGTGGCCTTCGGAGTCGGCACCAGCGTGGCCTTGATTTCGAGCGAGAAGTCGCCGCCGAGCGGGACGAGCGAGGTCTCGGTCTTGCCGGGGTTCTTGAGGGCTTCTTCGAGCTTCAAGACCGACTTGACCGGCTTGGTCGCGTGGGCGTCCTTGACCGTGACGCCAAGAGCAACCGGCGGCTGATCCTCGACGAGCTTCATGCCGCCGGCGATCTCGGCCGGCAGGGCGACGAGTCCGCTGTCGGGGCAGAACGTGCTATCGGCCTCGCACTTCTCGCAGTTGGTCTTGATCGGCTTCAGGCTCTTCGGGTCCGGCCGGAAGCAGTCGATATCGAGGTCATACCCCGCTTTGGCGAGGGCATCGACCAGCTTTTCGAGGCGTGTCAGCGAGGTCTCGACGGCCGTCTCCGGAGCGCTGGCGACGGGCAACATCGGGGCCGGAGGCGCGGCATCGAAGCTGGTTCGGGCGAGGCTCTGGTCGGCGTCGGGGACCAGCGGGGCCTGGGGGCTGGGCTGGTCGGGCCTGATCCGGTCGAAGTCGGTCGAGGCGACCGCCTCGGGCAGCGGCGGCAGGTCGATCACGCCATTGGCGTCGATCGCCTGCGGGTACGACCGGAGCGGGACCGGCGGCATCGATAGCTTGGGATAGGTCAAGGCGTTACCGGGGACCGGCGTCACGCTGGGGTTGGCCTCGATGATCGCCAGTCGTTCGCGGGCCACGGCCTTGCCGTTGGCATCGGCGATGGTCTTGACGCCCAGGCTGATGAGCAAGACGCCATCCCTGGGGATCAGCCACTCGCCATCGATCCGGGTCTGCGAGACCTCGGGAATCTGGACCAACGCGGTCAGCGAGTTCGGTCCTTCGGTCGAGGTCTGCGAGATGATCGTCGTGGTGACCTCGCGGCCGATCTCGGTCGTGGTCCGGGTTGTTCGCGCCTGCGTCGGCTTGATCGTCTCGGTCTGCTTGACGGTGTGCATCTCGTCGACGTGGGTCTCGTCGAGCGTCAGGCGGGTCAAGACACCCTGGTCGAGACGTCGGCCGGCAAGCTTGATGGCGAAGCGCTCGTCGATCTTCTCGGGACGCGGCATGAAGGCGATCGCCGACGACTGGTTGATCGGCCCATCGGCCACGCGTTCCACGGCGGCGACGTAGCTGACGTCGTTGCCTCGCGACAGGACCGTCTCGCCGGCGGCGACGACCTTGCCACCGAACGCCACGGAGCTGGCGCGATCGGCGAGGAGCGTCGCCAGCGACTTCTCGGCCGTCCAGATCGCCGAGGTCCCCTGGCGAGTCACCGGCGTGAGCCGGGAATACGCCGTCGTCCGCCATTCAAGGCCGTCGAGGGTGATAACCCGGACCTGATAGGTCGTGGCCTCTTCCGAGGAACATCCCGGCCCATCAGCCGCCAACAACGCCAGCGCGAGCAAACCCGATCCCATCGCCATGATCCGACCTCCTTGCCTCGTCCGTGTTCGCCAATCCGTTGAGAACCTCTGTCCAGAGGCGCGGGAGTCTAATCCGATCGGTCCAAAGCGTCAACGGCGACTTGTCGGCCGGATCGTCATGCGACTTGAGAAAATCCCGGACTCGATCGAACGAAGTCGACAGGCCCCTGGCGATGATCCGAGCCGGCACCCTAGAATGATGGATTCTGACGGACGGGCTTGGCCCATCCCTCGAAGATTCTTTTCTCGGAGCTTGCTCGAAATCATGTCCACACCCGACCAGCTCTACGACCAGGCGATCGACCTTCGCGACGGCGGCGACAAGCCCGCCGCGATCGCCAAGCTTGAAGAAGCGATCGCGATCAACCCCGAGTTCGCCATCGGTCACGGAATGCTCGCCAAGCTCTATGTCGACCTCTCCGAGTCCGAGAAGGCCATCTTCCACGCCAAGAAGGTTGTCGAGATCGAGCCCGACGACACCTTCAGCTACACCGCGCTCTCGGTCATTTATCAGCGGTGCGGCAAGATCCCCGAGGCCGAGCATGCCAAGGCCATCGCCTTCAACAAGGAACACGGCCTCGAATGAGCGCCGGTGGCCGGCCGGTCGACCCCACCTGATCGATCCCTGATTCGTCCATCCTTGGAGCGGCTGCCGATGACCTGGAACCGAACTTTCCTGATCGTGATTTCCGTCCTGGGGCTGGGAACTCCGGCGTGGGCCGACGAGCCCGGAGCCTGGTTCGACCGGCATGAGGCCGAGCTGGTTGACCTTTATCGCCAGCTTCATAGCCACCCCGAGCTGTCGTATCAGGAAGTCGCGACCTCGGCGAAGATCGCCGAGGAACTCAAGCGGGCCGGGGCCGACGTGACGACGGGCGTGGGCAAGCTCGGCGTGGTCGGCGTTCTCAAGAACGGCGCGGGGCCGGTCGTCCTGGTCCGCTCCGACCTCGATGCGCTCCCGGTTACCGAGGCCACCGGACTGCCGTTCGCGAGCAAGGTGACGGTCCCGGGCGATTCCGGGGTTGCCGTGGGCACGATGCACGCCTGCGGTCACGACATCCACATGACCAACCTCGTCGCGACGGCGCGCTGGCTGGCCGAGAACCGGTCGAGCTGGTCGGGCACGGTGCTCTTCATCGGTCAGCCGGCCGAGGAGAGGATCGGCGGGGCCAAGGCGATGCTCGCCGACGGACTGTACTCACGCTTCCCCAGGCCCGATTACGCGCTGGCTCTGCACGTCGCGCACGACCTGGAGACCGGCAAGCTCGCCTACACGAGCGGCCCGGCGATGGCCGGTTCGACCTCGGTGGATGTCGTGGTGAAGGGGAAGGGGGGGCACGGGGCGATGCCCCAGAACACGGTCGACCCGATCGTCCTGGCGTCGCTCCTGGTGCTCGATCTCCAGACGATCGTCAGCCGCGAGGTCAACCCGCTCCATCCGGCGGTTGTCACCGTGGGGTCGATCCATGGCGGGACCAAGCACAACATCATTTCCAACGAAGTCCGGCTTCAGCTCACGCTCCGGGCGTTTCGTCCCGAGGTCGGCGACCAGCTCGTCGAAGCGATTCGCCGCCGGGCCAACGGCCTGGCGCAAGCACACAAGGCTCCGGCCCCCGAGGTCACCGTCGGCGAGAACACACCGCCGACCGTGAACACCCCCAGCCTGGTGGCGAAGGTCGTGCCCAGCCTGGCCCAGGCCGTCGGAACCTCGAACGTCATCGAGATCGAGCCTAC
>JAJYCH010000125.1 GCA_021778575.1 Planctomycetota bacterium | reverse complement strand
GTTCCACGGAGGAATCGAGCCCCGCTCCGTTCGAGTCTATCGACGGAAAGGATCGTGCGATGAAACGGATCGGAATCTCGCTCGGGTGCCTCCTGCTGGCCTCGGCTGCTGTCGATGCCGGTTGGTTCTCGAAGAAGCACAAGTCAGCCGAGGAAGTCCCGGGCGCCCACCCCACGCAACTGGTCGCGCCCAACGGAGTGGTCGTGCCGGCCTGGGCATCGAAACGGATGGCCGAATCGCCCGTTCCGCTCTACGGCAAGTCGTGGGGCCGTCGCCCCTGGGCGTTGCCGCTTTCTACCCAGGCGACCCCGTCGGCCGTCTGGGCCCGAGCGGATCAAAACGGGTTTGGCGTGGGGCCGGTGGCCGGTTACAGCAACGGGCCAGGCATCGCCGGGAATACTCCGTCGGCTCCGGTTGGACCGGGCAATGGCAACGGTTGGGCTCCACCCGGAGGCCTGCGTAACGTGTTCATGCCGTTTTATCCGTTCAACACGATCCAGAACGGTTATTGAGCCATTTTTACTTGCGAGCTGGATTCGCCAGGATCACGCACCAGTACGGCGTCCCGGTTTCGGACGTGGCGTAACCGGTGCCGATCCTGGTGTACTTGCCCAGGATCTGCTCCTTCAATCCCGGATCGGCCAGGATCACCTTGATCATGGCATCGGCGTCGGGCTGACCGGCGGCCGTGCTGACGGCCAGATCCTTGAAGGCTTTCTGGTCAATACCGTCGAGGGTTGCGGTCCCGCCCCCCGGCTTCTCCTCCTTCGCCAGGAGGGCGGCCTTCTCCTGCGCGGAGGCGGCTAGCTTCGGTTCGATAATCAGCGTCAGTTTCTTGGCGAGCTTCCGTTCTTCATTGATCTTCTTGACGAGTTCCGACGTGGCCGTGATTGGCTCGAACTTTGGCATCGGCTTGCCGAATTCGACGCACCAGAACGGCCGGCCGTCCTCGGCGTAGGCAACCGCGACTCCGATCTCGGAAAAGTCGGCCAGGATATTCTTTTTGTGCGGCGGGCTGTCCATCCAGCCGCGCATTACCTCGGCGGAGGTCCGGTAGCCATGCGCGACGTTCTCTCCGGTGAGCAGATAATGATATCCCGTCCGTGACACCCGCTCGGCCCCCGTCGATCCGTCGGAGCCGTCGTGGGTCATCTCCTGATGCTCGGCCATGTCGCGAGCATGGACCTGCGCGGCCTCGGTCAGGTGGGTTTCGACGCTCAATGGGCCAAGCCCTTGCTTGGCCCGCTCTTTATTATGACCCTCCACCACCTGGGCGAGCAGACGATCCACGCGTGACGGGGCAGGCCGATTCTGTGCCTCGGCCCGGTCAAGCCAACCCGTAAAAATCCCCAGCACTGTCATACCGATGATCGTCGAAGCGAGCCCTCTCATGGTGCGTCATCCTTCTGGATCGGAGAGTCGGTAGACCGCCTTCGCCCGGTCGAATTCAGGCGGAAGGCCCCGGCTCGATCGGTTCTTCAATCCGTAGCTCGCGCCGGAGTGCCTCGACGCCAACGATCGGCGCCAGGCAAGCAAAATTCTTGCAGAGATAGGTCGTGACCTCACCACGCGTCGCCTTCCGGTCCGCCAGGAGGGGGACGAGGCTCAGCAACTCGTCCGAGACGACCCCGGGAACCGGCGCCACGACCTTGTGCGGCCGGAATTTGTGATAGATCAGCCGCAGGGCGGCTCGAAACTCGATCGGGTCGTCCCCCGCGACGATCGCGAACTCTTCGGCGGGAGCAAGCAGATCGTTGAGCGCGATCAGACTCTGACCAGCGGCCATCGGTGCCTTGGCGAGGACCAGGTAAACCGACTGGAGGGTTTACCGCGCGAGGGCCTCGAAATCGTCGCGACCGGTCAGGGCGTCGAGCCTCGCCAGGACCGTCGCGGCCATGGCGTTGCCCGAGGGCGTTGCGTTGTCGTAGGCATCTTTCTGGCGCACGATGAGCTGTTCGTGGCTCTTGCCGACATAATAGAATCCGCCCCCCTCGGCGTCATGGAACTCGTCGATCATCACTTCAGCGAGTTCAATGGCCGCCTCGATCCAGCGTTGCCGACCCGTCACCTCGAACAGACGTGTCAGACCATCGATGAAATGGGTGTAATCATCAAGATACCCATTAAATTTTGCCTGCTGATCTTTATAGCTATGCAAGAGACGACCATCGACCGTCCGCATCGTATCGAGGAGAAATCCGGCGGCCTTCTCGGCGGCCTGGGCATAGCGTGGCTCATCAAGGATCAAAGATCCTTCGGCGAGCGGCCCGAGCATCAGGCCGTTCCACGAGGTCAGGACCTTCGTGTCCTTGCCCGGGGGAATCCGCTTCGACCGAGCTTCCAGAAGTTTGGCCCGGTCGCTGGCAAGGTCGCTCCGGAGTTCAGCCGGATCGCGCCCGAGGGCCTTTGCGGCTTGCTCGATGGGCCGGGGAAGATTCAAGATGTTCGCGTGTTCCCAGTTGCCGCGCTCGGTGACATCGTAGATCGACACGAATTCGACCGCTCGCTCGGAACCGAGAACCTGCTGGATTTCGTCCAGCGACCAGACATAAAACTTCCCTTCAACGCCTTCGCTGTCGGCATCCTCAGTCGCGTAAAACGGGCCATCGGGACTGGTCATTCGCTCAAGAATATAATCCATCGTCTCACGGGCGATGGTTGCATACTCCGAGTTCCCGGTCACCTGAAACGCTTCGAGATAGACCGTGCTCAGGAGCGCGTTATCGTAGAGCATCTTCTCGAAGTGAGGGGCAAGCCATTGCTCGTCGGTGGAATAACGGGCGAAGCCACCCCCCAGGTGGTCGTAAATTCCCCCTCGGGCCATCTTATCCAGCGTATGCGTGACCATGTGTAGCGCATGCTGATCACCGGTCCGCGCATGCTCGCGCAGGAGGACTCGAAGGTCCATCGGATGGGGAAACTTGGGAGAAGACCCAAACCCGCCGTGAATCGGCTCGAACGCCCGGCCCAGCGCTTTCGCCGCGCCGTCGAGCAAGGTCGCGTCGAGTTCGCCGCCCGAAGCGGGGATCGAGCCGGCCGATCGGAGCTGGCTGGTCATCTCGCCGGCCGCGCCCAGGATCTCATCCCGACGCTCGTTCCATGCCCGCTCGACACTGAGCAGGACCCGAGGAAAGCCCGGCATCCCTCGTGAGTCGGTCGGCGGATAATAGGTCCCGCCGTAAAACGGTTCGAGGTCGGGAGTGAGGAAGACCGACATCGGCCAGCCGCCGTGACCGGTGAGCGCCTGAACGGCCGCCATGTAGAGGTTATCGAGGTCGGGCCGCTCCTCGCGATCGACCTTGATGTTGACGTAGCGCTCATTCATGATCGCCGCGATGTCCGGATTCTCGAAGCTCTCCCGCTCCATGACGTGGCACCAGTGGCAGGCGGAATAGCCGATCGAAAGAAAGATCGGTTTCTCCTCGGCCTTCGCCTTCGCCAGAGCTTCCGGTCCCCAGGGGAACCAGTCGACCGGGTTATGGGCGTGCTGGAGCAAGTACGGGCTGGTCTCCCCCGCCAGGCGATTGGCGGGAAATTTGGTGGAGTCGGACATCGGTCGCTCGGCAGGTCAGGGTCAATCGGACGGCAAGAACCCATTATCGCACGAGAGACCGCAGACTGTCACGGTCGAAGCCGCGAGAGGGCATCGAGGTGGATCCAGATCTTCTGGGGGCCATCTCAGGGCAATCCACACCAAGAAAGTACGATGAGACCCTGGACCCGCACCGCTGACTCGATCCCAATAACGCCCGGAATTACTACAACCGGGGCTGCTCGTGGTGGGAACTGGGCGAGGAAGAAAAAGCGGTCGCCGACTTCGAGGAAGCCGCCCGGATCGACCCGAAGTACGCCGAGCCCGAGTAACGGCCGACGATCCAACCTCAGACAAACAGGAAGTCGCGATGCTTGGCGACTTCCTCCGTCCAGACCCGATAGCCCAATTCACTCAGATGCAGTTCATCGTCGTCATAAAGCTCGGGCCGAGGGCGTCCGTCCGGCCCGAGCATCGGCTCCACGATGTCGATCGATTGTGAATTCGGTCGCAACTCCAGTTCCCGGAAAATTCTCTGGTTCGCATCTCGGATCGCGTCCATGAGCGGCCAGCGGGCCGGGCTCGGCTTGATCGCGAGAAACGCGAGCGGAATCGGACCAAGCTGGTCATCGACCTTGCCGACCAGGTCTCGAAACGAGTCGACGACGTCATCGACCGATCGCCCCTCACCCAGGTCGTTATCTCCGGCATAGACCAGGAGCGACCGAGGCGTCCGAGGGGTGACCAGTCGCTCGAAATAGGTCACGCAATCGGCCAGGGTCGAGCCGCCGAAGCCGAGATTCACGACCGACGGATCACCCAGGTCAACCGCGAGGCTCGACCAGAGGCGGATCGACGAACTCCCGTAGAAGACGACCGGGCGAGGTGAGCCAGGCCCCGTCTGACGCAATGACCGCTCCATCCGTCGGACTTCCCAGTCGATCCAGAAATTCACCAGAAAACTCCGGTTGCTCCGCATTCTGCCGCCAACCCTGGCCCGAGGATCAAACTTCCGGACGCGGGCGATCAATCGCCGTCCTGGGTGCCTGGTGTGGCCCCTTGTGAATCTCCGGGCGCGACTTGATCGCGTCGATCAGGCCAACGATTCGTCCGGCCGCGCGGTCCGAAGCGCCGGGAATCGCCACCCGGTCGCGCAAGGCGGCCAGCGTCTGCGAGGCTTTTCGACGCTCGGCGGGGTCGCTCAGCCATTTTCGGGCCCAGGCGGCCAGATCGTTGGAGACATCGACGGGCGTCAGGTATTCGGGCATGACCTCGGCATCAGCCAGAAGATTGACCAGGCTGATATATTTTGACTTGATAAATTTTTTCGCCACCCAGAGATCAAACGCCTTGATCTTGTACAGAACGACGGTCGGCAGGGCCTCGACCATCAGTTCGAGACCAACCGAGCCCGAAACAGCCCAGGCGACGTCGGCCACTCGGATCAACTCGGGCGTTCGAGCGGCGTGCAGCTCGACGTCGACGGCCAGACCGCTCTGTTCGAGAATCTCGGCGGCAAGGTTGCGGTGCTTGGCGTGGAGACAGGCGATGGCAAACCGGACATCGGGCATCGTCAGCGCAAGCTTGGCGGCGGCCCGAAGCATGATCGGCAGGTTCCGGGTGACTTCCTGCGTCCGCGAGCCCGGCAGAATGGCCACCAGAGGTCCGGGGCGAGCCGAGATCTCAGCGACAAACGTGGTATCGATTACGCGCTCGGCCAGCTCGTCAAAATAGGGGTGGCCGACGTCCACGGCTCCCTCGTAACCATGTTCGCGATACCAGGCCGGCTCGAACGGCAGACTACAAAGCACGCAATCAAAATATTTTTTGATCTTCTCGACCCGCCAGCCGGCCCAGGCCCAGATCTGCGGAGGCACGAAGTAAATGACCGGAATTCCATGTTTTTTGGCGACCCTGGCCAGGTGCCAGTGGAACCCGGGATAGTCGATCAAGACCACGGCGTCGGGCGGGTTCGCGACGAATTCGGCCTCGGCCTGCTTGAGCAGGTCGAAAAACTTGTTGATGTTAAGCAGGACCCGGACAAACCACATGACCGCAAGGTCGACAAGCGGATAGAGCAAGGTCGCGCCCGCTTCGGCCATCTTCGGGCCGCCGAACCCGACAACCGTGACATCGGGGCGGATCTTCTTCAGCGAGTGAATCAAATTCGCCGCGTGAAGATCGCCGCTCGGCTCGCCGGTGGAGAGGAAGATCCGCATCGGATTGGCTCGCATCCCTGTCAAATGAAGCAACGTCGGGGTCCATCCCACGGCCCGGCAACTTAGCAGATCTCGAAAATCTTGGAAAGCGGAGGTCCATGGTCGAGGCCGATCGCGAATCCCGGCGAATTCGCGACCGGCTCACCAGAAGCCCCGTTATTTCCGGTCCTCGACATAGTCGAAGTAGCCCATCATCATTTCCTGGAACGACTGTTCACCCCACTCGACGGACTTGGTCGGGTCGGGGTTGGCGGGGTTGCCGGCCGAATTGTCAAAGTGGGCCACGCAGTCGATCCGGGTTCCTTTCGGAATCGCCTTCGGCTCCGAAAAGACGTAAGCCGACTGCCAGCCGAAGTCATAGGCGGGCACCGACAGCAAAATCTCGGATCGGCCATCGGGATAGGTCGCGGTGTACTTGAAGTCCTTGCCTCGCAAGTGCATGTGAGGCGACAAGCTAAAAAGGTGGACATCGTCGGGGAAAGTCCGGGTCGATCGAACCTCGTGACTCGCCGCTCCCGGCGGGATCTGGAACTTCTTGTCCTCGATAAACCGGGTGTGCGCCACTTGCCTGACCGGAGCCTTGGCGAAGACCAGGCCAATCTTCGATCGATCCACTCGCGCGGTGCCGTCGGGCGTGTAATGGATCTGAAAGATCAGCCTCGATCCGGCGACGATCTTCTTGGCAATCCCATCGGGATAGAGGGTGGGGACATCGCCCGGAACATAGGCGGCGAGATGTTCGGGACGCGAACGGCGACCATCCGACGGCGGCTCGACGTAGACGATCACATGATGGACGACCGACCGGACATCGGGCAGGATCTCCGCAGCCTGGACCCACATGTCCTCGGTGAAATTCGACGGAACCGAGACATGAACGTAGTCGATCACCCCCACCGAAGGGACTTCGATCGGTTGCGGAACCTCGAAGACCACGTCCGGCTTACCGATACTCCAACCCTCCAGGAAGGTTCGAGGCGGCGGGAGCTTGGCGGGATCACCGAGCGGCGAGCCCTGTTCGACCCAGGCGAGGAGCGTCGCCCGCTGGCGAGGGGTCAAACTCCGGTCGTTCGAGAAGTGACCATGACGCGGATCGGCATGCCAGGGAGGCATCCGACGATCCTCGACGACCTCGGCGATTCCCGCCGATCGTCGGCGGACATCGTCATACGTCAGAAGCGAAAACGGACCGGCCTGTCCCGGTCGGTGGCAGGCCTGACATTTCTCCTGAACGATCGGCGCGACGTCCGAAGCATAAGTAACCGCGCCGATCGGGATCGGCGGTTCCAGCTTCGCCTGATCGTCGAATGCCTTGACGATCTCCGGAGCGGCGGGTCGGACCCGGACCGCGGTGGTCGCCGGGGTTGCCGGCTTGACCCGGTCGATCGGACAGCCGGCCACAGCGGTCGAGGCGATGGCCACCGGCTTGCGGACCAGAACCGCTTCGATGGCGTCTTGAAGATAATTCGCCGTCGGCGCTGGCTTGCGTTTGCCGACGGCATACTGATCGTCGATCGCTCCTCGGTAGCGAACCGCCGCGCGACTGTCAATCACCACGACCTCGCAGGTCCGATCCACCTGGGCCAGATCCGCCACTCGATTACCGGGATCTTTCAGGACCGGAAATGTCAGCCCATGCTCTTTGGCATGCGCCGCGACCTGTTCGAGCGACTCGCCGGCGTTGGAGTTGATGGCGAGAAAGACCATCCCTTTGGGTTCGTAAATCTTCGCCAGCTCGACCAGTCGCGGGAGATAGAGGTTTCCCACGGGGCAATCCACCCCCGTGAAGATCAAGACCGCACCCGGTTTCCCGGCGAAACCATAGAGCGAGACGGGTTTGCCGTCGATCCCGTTCAGCGTGAAATCGGGAATCGTCTTGCCGATCCGGAGATCAACGGGGTTGTCCCGAGCAAAACATTGCCCAATCCCGAAACCCGTGATCACCAGGACCAGCAGGCCGGCTCCGCGCCATTGAAACCACGCAAGCATGCGTTTATTCCCTTCGGTTGGATCGAGTCGGACGACAGCATCGCTGCGGAAAACTGTCAGTTCGTGCGTCTCATGATACTCAATTTCTCGGTTCCGATTGTTCAGGTTTCATGAATCCGTGTGACGTCTTCGGATGCTTGAGTCGATATTCTCTGGCCAAATTGTGACAGTCGGGTTAAAGTAGCAGACATGAGGGCGTCCGGCACCTTCGGGTCCACCGTTCGCTACCGACGGAAGTCTGACAGACGGGGTTCGCCATGCGTTTGGAGGCAGTTGTTCTGCCCGAACTGGGAACCGGTCCGGATGTTCCGATCGTTGTCAGCCACTGGTTTGCCGAGCGCGGCGATGAGGTCTGGGAAGGAGATCGACTGGTCGAGGTCCTTGTCGGACCGGCGACTTTCGATATTCCCGCGCCGACTTCGGGCCGTCTTGCGGTCATTCATGGGCTTGAAGACGATCGCGTAACGCCTGGGACGGTTCTTGGACTCGTGGCGGTGTTGGAGGACGGTGAAGGAATCGCCAGCACCGGCGAGCTTCCCCCGATCCGTCGCCCACCATGACCGCCCTCCATGAAAACTCCGCAGGCGTGATTCCGTTCCGCCGTGTCACTGATCAGGGGCGTGTCTACCTCGTCCTGCATTCAGCCACGGTCCGGAACCCGCGCGCCAAGTGGGAGTTCCCCAAAGGGGGGATGGAAACCGGCGAGACGACCCAAGAAACCGCCGCCCGCGAATTCACCGAGGAAACCGGCCTGGTCGATTGGGTCTTCTGCGAAGGCTTTGAACGAAGTCTGACGTACACCTACGTCCGGCGCGGTCGGAAGGTCCTCAAGACCGTGACCTACTACCTCGTCGAAGTCCTGAGCGACGCGCCTCCCATCCAGTCGATCGAACACGTCGAGGACCAGAACGGGCTCTGGTGCCGCTGGGGAACCTTCGAAGAGATCACTCGACTGCTCTACCACGCCAAGATCCGCCAGCTCTTTGCCGAAGCGGATCGGTGGATCGACGAGATTCCCTCGAACTCCCGATCGACCGACCTGTTTCAACCCTGAGAGCTTGACCGAGTTGTCAAGCCGTTCCAGGACATCTCCTTGGCGAGCCGGTTGGCGAATCTTGAAGTGCGGCGGAGACTTCGGTTACAACGACATTCTCGGTCCCGATCGCGCCCTCATCCAGGAAGCCACGCCATGAAGATCGCGTTTCGAGTTGCCCTGGCGTTCGGCCTGGTGGCGATCACCCTGGAATCGGTCGCGGTCGGACAGGAGCCGCGACGCCCTGCCCTGGCTCCTGAAGTCAAAGCACGACTCGACGCCTTGATCGCCTCGTACCGAGCCCTGCCCGCTTATGCCGACCAGGGAGAAGTGACGCTTCTGGTGAAAGTTGGCGACCGCGAGTTGAAGCAGGTCCAGAAGGCCAGCATCGCCTTCGCCCGGCCGAACCTCCTCGACCTCAAGACCGACCTCTTGCGGCTTCAGAGTGACAGCAAG
>JAJYCH010000124.1 GCA_021778575.1 Planctomycetota bacterium | reverse complement strand
ACAACTAATAATGACGCGAAATAGTGTTTATTTTATCTATTGCGATGCTCTGAAGGACTGAACAGTGCCGGATTTCCAGAGCGATCTGTGGAGTTACGGACCATTGCGGTGACCAGGAGACCTTCCTGCTGCTTGCTCATGTGGGACACTGGTGCGACGATCTTTCTCAGCGCAGAGTAAGGGTCTTGAAAGAGAGACGGTTCGCTCCGATCGAGCCGACGACATTGCTTTGACCGTCACTCCCGACTCGGGTCCCGCTCTCCTCACCGGTTCTTCGGACCGGAGAGTCCGATCGTGAGACTTTCGAGAGTTGATCACGTCGGTCTTCACCCAACGACGACGATTGCAGAGCCCTTGCCAGTCAGATCACACGGAGTTCTCTCTCATGGCAGATCGATCGAAGGCGGTCACCAGGTCGCCAAACCTTGACGCCTCCAAACCAACATCGACTCCTACCGTTGCTGCACCCCATGCGAATCTCGAAGCAGCGCTAGAAGCCGCGATCAATCGCATCAAGGAAGTCAGCCGCGACTCCCACCACTCCGCCGCGATCGACGCCCACTGGGAGCTGGGTCGCGTCATCTGGCAGCTCCGATCGTCTCAGTCCCAGTCTGACCAGACGGACGAAACGGCGATCACCGGTATGGGTTCGATTCGACTGTCCCGCCGATTCCAGCTCAAGTCCACCCAGATCAAGATTGCTGGTTACATTTATCGAGCGTACCCGACGACCGACGCCCGGGATCGGATGCTCGGAATGCGACGGGCGGATGGCTCACCGCTCCGGATTTCCGTGGTGTCTCGACTCTGCTTCCCCAGACTCGATCGAGAACGCGAGACGCTGCTACGCCGGGCGTGCGACGAGAACTGGAGCGAGACCCGGATCAAGGAGCTGCTTGGAACCCCGAGCAACAACAACACTCAATCCCGTAGGATCAGTCGAAAACCGAAGCTCCCCAACTCCCTTTCGGAGGCCCTTGCCCGCTGGCAACGCCGGGCTGACGAGACGATCCGATACGCCGAAAATTTCTTTCAGAAAGATGTGGTCAATCGATTACTCGAAGACACAGCGCCTGGCGCGGTCACGATCGACCAGGTCGAGACCCTTCGGAACCGGGTGAGAGAAGTCCGAAAGGCCACAGCCATCGAGTTGAAGGCCCTTGATCGGATCATCGACCATCTCGAAAAGATTCGTGACAAGGTTTCGGTGCCGGAAAGTTTCCTTTCAAAACCTGACTCCGTTGCCGATTGAGCCTCTCGACAGGGTGGTCATTCGGGGAGGAATATGCGATGAAAACCACATCCCACTGAGGACCCTACCGTAAAAGCGGCAGCATCACCGTCAAAGTTTGTCGTACCGAACGGTCAGAACGGTTCGGACCTCGCCGATCTGGCGGTTGACGGTCTCGTAAGGGGCTTCGATCGTCCCTCCTGGAATGATCTCGACCCCCACTTTCCGGTTGTGAACGAATTCGTCTGCGGGTCGCTGGTTGTCCTTCTCCCAGGCGGCGGCGAAGGTGATCGTGATCGAGCCGATCTTGGCGGGGTTCTTCAGCAAGGCGGACTTGGTGTGATCCTGGGGTAGATCGGCGACGAGGAATGCGCTGGAGACCTTGGCGTCGCGGAACCAGCCGAGGATGTCTCCTGCGGTCCCTTGCTTGATGATGACATGTTCGTTCCGGTCGGCCTTGTCTTCGCGGAAGTCGAACATGCTCAGGCCATCGATCGAGACGGTCGAGGCGACGTCGTGGCCGGCCTCATTGATGATCCGGACGGCGAGCGCCTGGCCGGGTTCGACCTTGAGGAAGGGTGAACCGTCGCGGACCTCGAGCTTCGCGGGCCGGAATGCTCCGGCCCTGGGTGCGACCTGGCCGGTCGCAGGAGCGACGAGCAGCTCGATCGCGTAGGGGGCTCCTGTGGCTCGGAGCCTCGTGCCCTGGATCTCGAACAGGCCCGGCTTGTTGTCGAGGGCGTCGAGCGTGGCCTTGTTCCGTTCGGTGGTCGCGCTCGGCGGCGGCAGGGCGACCGTGGTGTTGCCCATCTTGTTGAGATCGCCGAGGTCGGTCACTCGGGGCTGGCGATCGGCGGGGATATCATTCTCGGAATCCACCAGGGTCTTGCCGTTGCGCTTCTTGACCTTGAAGGCGAGTCGGCCGACGGGGAAGCCGAGCCTCTGGCCGCCGCTCTCGGCCTCTCCCAGGCCGTAGTCGCCGGAGAAGATCAGATCGGCCTTGAGCGCCGGCGCGATCCCCTCGGCCTTGAGCTTCTCGATCAGTTTCTCGGTCAGGCCAGTGCCGGCGGTGTGGGTCAGGTCGCCGGTGTCGGTGATCGGGTTGATGACGATCTGGGTGGCGTTCTCCTGCTTGACCTTCTCGGCGACGACCTTCGCGATCGAGGTCAGGGCGGCGTCGAGCGTCAGCGCCTCCTCGGCATGGGCCAGCACCGGGGCGATTAACAACCAGCCGAGCGTCAGGCCGATCCTCGAAGTCAGACTCAACATGAGAAGAACCCTCGTTTGAATGAAGAAATGAAGAAATCGACCTTCAAAGCGGTTGCGAGGCCCGGCCCAGCTCATTAGAGACTCGCTGGAACAGCGAGCGGGCCGGCTTGCCTTCCCAGAGTTCGCGCTTCACGGCCTTGGCTCCCAGGAGCGGGCCGAGACCCAGCTCGCGGAACTTCTCGGCCCCGATGGCGGTTCGGACGGCTTCGATGTTGGGCAACTCCAACTCGGCTGCGATGGCCTCGGGCGTCAGGTCCTGGACGTAGAGCCGGGCGACCTCGCCGACCGGCTCGACCAGGTCGCGAACCGATTTTCCCGAGTCGTCGCCAATCTTCAGAAACGAACCGATGGCCAGGTCGAGGGCGTCGAGAAACCGCTTCTCGTCGCGAGCGGTCAGCTTGTTCAACTCGGCGGTTGGCGGGTAAAGGCGAAGCATCTTTTCGGCGGCGGCGGCAAACACCGCCGGGCTGGCGCGGATCTCATCGATGGCCGATTTCATGCCATTCTTGTGACAAGCGATACACGAGATCCCGTTGACGACCTCAGGAGTGCCGGCGGTCTCCTCGCGATCTCGGACAATCGCAATCGGCGCGGGGGCGTCGAGCCGTCGGTCTTTGGCATCGGCGAGCATGTAGCCTTGCAGCCCGTTGGGCAGGTGGAAGATGACCTCGCCGCCCGCCTGCTCGAACGCCTGGTCGTCGAAATGGTTGCCCGGGAACCTCGGGCCGAGCGGGAACAAGTTCAGGTTCCCCCGGCCGTCGGACGAGCCGAAGTCGTAGCTCCGCCAGTAGGCCCCGAAGGGTGTGGGATGCCGCTCGACCAGCCGGTTGTGCTTGGAAACGCCGCTGGTGATCATCCCCGCACGTTTGAGGATGTCGCGGTCGAAGTTGGCTTCGAGATTGACCCCCAGCTTGTGCTCCAGATCACGCAGGCTGGCCGGGAGCCTGAGCAACCGGTCATAGAGCGGCGGCCGCGAGACGGTCGCCACGAACCAGTCGGCGCGGATGGCGGCGAGCCGGGTGCCGGCCAGGCGGGCGACCTCGCGTTCGAGGTCGCGGAACGCCTCGTCGTCGGAGTGGGTCACGCCGTAAGGGTAGGCTTTGGCGATCGCCTTCCAGTCCTCGAAGTCCCAGCCGAGCTTGCGGAGGTCGATCACCAGGACCGTCCCCTCGGTCCCCTCGACGACCTCGGGCACGACGATTTCCGGCTGCCAGCTCAGGCTGTTGGCCAGCTTCGAGACCGCCGCGCGATGGACCGCCAGCGAGTCGTCGGCCAGAGTCGGGTTGTTGTGCAGATGGTCGAGCGTGAAGAAGCGCTGATACGGTTGATCGGCTCGTTTCAGCTTGTTCAGATGGGTGGCGATTGCCGCGAGCGTGGCTCTGGCCTCGATCGGCTTGCGTTCGGTCTTCGTGGGAAACTCGGCCCCGTCGAGAATCCAGCGTTCGATGATCTTCCGCTCCTCAGGCGTGGGTTGCGGAGCGTTCTTCTTGGGCATCCGGATCTTCGGCCCGGTGCTCATGTAGTCCCAGAGCAGCGACTCGCCCGGCTTGCCGGGGACGATGTAAGCTGCTTTTCCGGCGGCCTCGGGATGCTTGAGCATCGAGGCGAGGTCGGCGACGTTCAGATCCTCGCCCACGTCGTTGCCGCCGCCGTGGCAGTCGTAGCAATACTTCGACAGGAACGCCCGGGCGTCCCTGGCTAGCCTCTCGTCCGATGCGCGGGCCAGCGTCGGCGATACGACAAGTGCGATCAGTATGAGAGTCTGTTGTCTTGACATGCGTCAATCCTCATCGTTTGCCCACAAGGCCGGGTTGTCATCGAGGCTCATTCGAGGTAACGGACGTGACGGTGAAATCTTGCCGGAATTTTGTCGAAACGATCGATTTGCCCAAATCGTAGGGTGTGTCAAGCGTCAGCGAAGACGCACTGTCGGGAGATTACGAATCGCAAGGAACAGGCCGCGTCGGCATGCGGTGCGTCTTCGCTGACGCTCGACACACCCTACCGGAACCAATACCTACGCTTCGTGTTCCATTCCGGTCGTCGGGTTACGGCTCCGCCTCCACCACGACGACCAGAACGGAGACTACGCGTAAGTTGGTCTTACACTTGTCCTAAGCTCACTGAACTAGAGCCAGCCGGAATCCCAGGAAGATGTGGCGGTTCGCCGGAGTGATCCAGTTCCGGATCGCCGACCGGGCGTCACGCGGGTTGCCGTACCAACTGCCGCCGCGAATGACACGGACGGAGGCAGTGGCAGCACCGGGCGGGTCTTGTGCCGGCGATTGAGCATAATAGTTTGCATCATACCAATCGCCACACCATTCCCAGACATTGCCGTGCATGTCGTAGAGCCCGAACGCATTGGGCCGCTTCTGGCCGATCGCGTGAGTCTTGGAGTCGGAATTCGAGTCGACCCAGGCGAAAGACCCCAGGTCGGCCGCGTCGTCTCCGAAACTGAACCGGGTTGTGCGGCCCGCGCGACAGGCATATTCCCACTCGGCCTCGGTCGGCAGGCGATAACCGGGGGCTTTGGGATCGGGCACGGTCACGGTATCGCCGTTGATCCGGTAAAATGCCGGACGGCCTTCCTTCGCGCCCAGTGCATTGCAGAACTTGACGGCGTCAAGCCAGCTCACCTGCTCCACAGGCAGGTCATCCGAGCCCTTGAAGTTGCTTGGGCTTTCGCCGGTGATCGCGCGATACTGGCCTTGCGTCACCTCGGTCACCCCCAGGTAGAACGGCCGGGTGATCCGGACTTCGTGCTGGGGGAATTCATCGTCGTTAGGCTTGAGGACTTCGTCGCGGTCATCCTTCGCTGAACCCATCAAGAACTTCCCGGCGGGGATGAGCTTGAGCTTGATGCCCGAGGCTCGCGAGGTGAAGGTCTCGGCCAGCGTGACCGAGACCCGGTCTCGCAGGACCACCCGCCCGAGGCTTCCCATCAACCGGGGTTCCTGCGACGTCGCGTGCTTGACCCGGACGAACTGGAAGACGTTCTCCTTGACGTATCCGGTCAACTCGTCGAGCGTCACCAAACCATCACGATTGCCCGCTTCCTCGTCGGCCTTGAACTTGAGGCCCTCGATCACGAAGTGCGAGAAGACGCCGTGGCCGCCTCCGAGGCTCGCATCCTGCCACGAGACCTCCTTTTCGTTGCACGAGAACAGAGCGGCAACCGACGGCGGCGGAGGCGGTGGGGCGGGCATCTCGATCCCGTTCAAGCGGCCCTCAGGCTTGTTCTGGCTCAGCTTGAATTCGTTCCGGCAGGCGTCGACCAGCAAAAGTTTGGTCGTTGCCCGGCATTCTTTCAGAGCCTCGAAGACCTCGTCGATCGCGATGAACCGCGTGAGATCCTTCTTCGACAAGCTGGCGTCGCTGGCGCAGAACAGGCTGGTGGGAGCCGGCTTGCCGCCAGCGGGCGGGGGAATCTCCATCATCACGCCGTGGCCGGCGAGCAGGATCAGCACGCTGTCGCCCGGCTTGAGCGGCTTGAGGATCAGGTTGAGCTGGTTGCGAATCGACTCGGCCGAAGGAAGGAGGTCGACATCCTCGGCCCCGGCCTTGAGCGTCATCACGACGACATTGTCCTTGTCGTAACCCGACTCGATCAGAACCTCGGCCAGCCCTTCGACATCCCGACCGGGATAGTCGAGCGGCGGTAAGAGCGCCCCCTTGCCGTAGCGGTCGACCCCCACCAGCAGGGCGTATTTCTTACCGGCGGCCTCGGCGGCTTGACTCATCAGGCCGACCGCTAAGACCAGGCCGAGGACCAGTCGTTTCCGATTCCCCATCATCAGCAGTCTCCTGAGCCGACATCCACGGATCTTGCCCATCGTCACTATCGTATCCGAGCCGCCCGTCGAACATCAGTTCTTGCCGCGAAAACCAAAAATTTAGGGTGTGTCGAGCGTCAGCGAAGACGCACCGGCATGACTCGTGGTGCGTCTTCGCTGACGCTCGACACACCCTACCGGAACTCCGGGAACGAACGCCACTCCCTCCCGGCCGGAGCCGGGAGGGGTGGCCGTCGGTCAACGGTTCAGCGGCAGTATCCGCTCGAATAACCGAAGCTGTAGCCAGAGCGACCGTTATAGTAGCTCGAGCCGAACGAGTAGCCCCGGCCAGGTCCGTAACCGCCGTAGCTGGAGTAGCCATACGGCCGGCCGTAACCGCCCGACGAGTAATAGCTGTTGTAGCCGTAGCCGTAGCCCGGCGCGACCCTCGGGGCGTAGCCGTAGCCGTAGCCGTAGCCACGACCATACCCCGGCCGATGGTCGTAGCCGCCGTGGTGTTCCGGCCGATGGCCGTAGCCCTGCGCCTGGGCGGGGGTGGCTCCCGCGCTGAGCAGGCCCCCCAGCACCAGCAAGAAACCGAAGATCTTGACCCGCCAGCGATGGTTCATCATCAGCATTCTCCTCTTGGTCAACGGGCCGCGCCTCGGCCGGAGCCGCGACCCTCCCCGACCTGGGGAACCCGGGCCGGGCTGTCGTCGGGGCGTCGTCCCGAGGGGAGAACGAGCGAGATCGGGAAATCTTCCGGAAATTCCCAAAGATCGAGCCGCCTGGCCCGTTTTCCGGGGACGAAGAACCCCGAAGCGAAGACGCACCGGCGGGAGCCGACGATCGGAATCACAGGGGTAGGCCGCGTCGTCATGCGGTGCGTCTTCGCTACCGCTCGATATACCCTACGGGGCTTCGGGGCTTCCCCTGGCGGGATCGAGGCAATCGAGGCAACGGCAGGGCAAGCCCCAATACCGTCAAATGAACGTTAGTCGTTCGGAGCAAAGGAGTTTGGTCCCCTCCCCCCTTGTGGGGGAGGGTTAGGGTGGGGGGTTCCGCATAACCTGTGACGTTCGAAAACGGCTTGTTTTCGGCTCCCGAGAGTCCGGCGACGTCCCCCCACCCCAACCCTCCCCCACAAGGGGGGAGGGAGTCAGAAAGACCGCCGCTGCCGACAGTTATGGCTCATTTGACGGTATTGGGGCTTGCCCTGCCGTTGTTTTGGTCGCTGCTTCAGAACGGCAGGACAAGCCCTACTCTACGGGTTTTTGCGGCTCCGCCGCAGTGCGAGGCCTTACGCCCGTTCTCAAAATCGGAATCAATTCCCTTGATGCATCCAGTGCTCGACGACTTCGATCGCCTTGTTGCGGTTCGGTTGAGGCAGAAACTCCCAGTGGGGCTGGCCCCCTTCCGGGACGGTGACGGATTCGAGCCATTGCCGGATCACCGAGGGGGACTGGCTGACCATCGCCTGTCGGCGGATCAGCGGGCCGACCTGTTGCTCGAAGATCACGGCGTAAAACGGCAAGACGTCAGGCACTTTGAGCTTCTTGAGATGGTTGGCGACCTTGCCGTCCATCTGGACCAGGTCGTTGCCGAAGACCGCGCGGAACTTGGTCAATTGATCCTGGGGTGACTGTTCCTGGCCGGGCTTGAGCTGGCTCATTCGCTCGATATAGGTGACGAAATCGTCGATCCGTTTCGAGATCAGGTAATGAGTCAGCGCCCAGGCCAGGGCGTAGTCGGTGGGAGTCAGTTCTTTCTGGGTGACGAGATATTCGACGAGCGGCGTCCGCCGGTCGCGCGAGACCAGCGGCGGGCGGCCTCCGACCTGAAACTGGTTGGGCAAGGGGTCGTCGAGGTCGCGAATCGTGGCGATGTGGAGCGAGTTGACCTGTCCCAGACCCGCCCAGTCGACCCCTCGCTTGGTGAGCTTGGGGGGCGAGCAATATTCGGCCAGCCCTTCGACCAGCCAGAGCGGCCAGTCCGACATTCTTGGCTGGAGCCCCACGTTGTGGAGGATCTGATGGGTTCCTTCGTGAGCGACCGTCTGCGGCTTGCGGAGGGCGGAGACCTCGGGCGAATCCTGGTCACGCCGCGACTTCTCGTAGAAGAAAATCCGATTCGAGAGGATCTCGTAGTACGCTTGAATATCGGGAGGAACCTGGCGATTGGCCCGGAAATCGGCCTCGGTCTCGAAAATCACGGCGACGAGCGGAAATTCCAGGGACCGAACCGGCAGGCCGTTCTTGCGGAGAAACCCGGTCAGTCCATCGTGGAGTTTTTCGAGGAGATCGCCGCTGGCCCTGGCAAAGGTGTCGGTACTGCTCTGGTAGAGGATGAGATAGTGGGTGGTCTGGAGGAGACGGAACGTCGTGAACTCCGGATCGTCCAGCAACGACCGGCGCATTTGCTCCATGGTGAGCGGAACGAACGGCTCCTGGGTCACCACCTGTCCGCTGGGCCAGCCGATCCGGCCATCGGGGAGCATCACCGCCAGCCGATCCTTGACCATTCCCTGTTCCCGGGCGACGATCGCACGTCCTTTCTGGTCGCGGACGAGTAACCGGCGCGATTCCGCTTTGGGGCAAGAGGTCGTCTCGGTCGTTCCCGTCGCCGGGACGGGTGCGGGGGGGGGTGGCAAGTCGAGCGAGTTGGAGCGAGTCCGAATCTCTGGCCCAGGAATACGGATCGAGGTCGGATCGCGCCGGTCGGGGTCGAGCAAGGCCAGATCGTTCGCCGGTGAGGGCGGAGGGGGGCTGAGGTCGGGCAGAACCGATTGACTTTCGATATCCGGCCCGACGTTCTGTTGGGATTTGCCGGCGCTGGAAGGAACCGAGGCGAGAGCCGCCGGAGCGATCCGCGGAACTTCGATAACCAGCTTTGGTCGGTCGCTGGCGATTCGGGGGGGAACGGTCCGGTCGGTTCCTCGCACGACGACGATCGTGAGAGCCGCC
>JAJYCH010000123.1 GCA_021778575.1 Planctomycetota bacterium | reverse complement strand
GTCTTCCTGGTCGCTAACCGGCTCGGTCTAGACAACCGTTGGCCTGGCCAGCCCTCGAACATCCCGGTCGCTCGTCTCCTCGGCCGTTCCGACATTCATGCACTGAGCAAGCTCGGCTGTCGATTCGGGTCGCACGGCGGCACGCATCGAGCGTTGACGACGCTGAGTGAGGACGAACTCCGATCCGAGCTGATCGAGTCGCGCGATCGGATCGAACAGCTTGTCGGAGATCCCTGCCCGCTTCTGGCTTATCCCTACGGAGCCTCGAATCAGCGGGTCCGGCTCATGGCTTCCCAGGTTTATGATGCCGCTTTCGGAACCCGCCTGGCCTATGCGAGTTCCTCTGACAACCTGTACAACATCTCCCGGATTGATGCCTACTATCTTCGCTCCGCAAGCTCGCTCGAACGTCTGGTCAATCGACGATGGAACGGCCCTCTTGCCTTCCGGCGGACTCTTCGGGCGGTCCGACGGACAGTGGCCAGGGTCGTTTTCCGGGCCTCGGCCTGATCGACCAGGCCGAGATCGGATTGTCTGCTACCGAGGTTTTCATGACTCTGACCACGACCACTGTCACCACTGAACGGGTTTGCCCGGCGTGTCGAGAGCCGCTGGCCGACTGGTCGTGTGTTGCTTGTGGCCGCGACTATCCCGAGGTTGCCGGACTGCCCGACTGCCGGATCGCTTCTGACCGGTTCCTCGATCTCGCGAGCGAGCGGGCCAAGGCCGAACGACTCGACCGCCTGGCCCCCGGACTCGATCTCGAAGGTTTGGCCGAGGCGTATTACGCCATGACCGCCGACGTCGAACCGAGGCGTCGTGGATTCTATCTTGCTCATATCCTGGGGGCGGAAGCTCGCGGTTCGGCACTGGCGGCACTCCTGCCGCGAACCGGCAAGATCCTTGAACTCGGCTGTGGAACCGGCGGACTTCTCGCGGCGGCGGCGCGTCGAGGGCTCACCATCGAAGGCGTCGATATCGCGCTCCGCTGGTTGGTGGTCGCTCGTCGAAGGCTCGACGACCTGGGGCTGACCGTCCCGCTGGTCGCCGCCGAGGCCGAGCATTTACCCTATCCCGACGCGAGCTTTGATGCCGTGGTCGTCGATAGTCTGCTCGAACATGTTGACGACCCGTGGCTCGTGCTTCGCGAGGCGTCCCGCGTGCTTCGGCCCGGCGGATCTTTGTTGATCTGGTCGCCCAATCGTTATTCGTTGATGATTGATCCTCATGTCCGCCTCTGGGGCCTCGGCTGGATTCCTCGCCGCTGGATGTCGGCCTATGTCCGGTTTCGACGAGGGGGAGCCTGGCCGCCGACTTGCCTGTCGGTCGCGGAAGCCCATCGCTTGGCGGCGAACGCCGGATTTGAATCGATCTCGATCGAACCGCCCGAGATCCCCGCGAGCTGGGCGTCGAGTCGACCCAGAAATCAACAGTCGCTCATAAAAGCTTATGCGATGGCAAGTCGGTTCGGGCCGATGCGGGTCTGTCTGCGTGCCCTGGGTCCGCTCTGGCAACTCCGGGCAATCCGGGGAGGCCCCGCATGAATCGAAACGTATTTTCCCTTTTGTTCGCGTCCGAGCTTTTCTCCTGCGCGATTGGTTTTGGCGTGATGATCCTTCTCGTTCGACGGCTCGGGCCGGGCTCGTTCGCCGATTTTGAGTACGGATCAGCGGTCGCCGCCTGGTGGCTGGTCCTGGTTCGTGGTGGATTCGACACGATCGTTTATCGCGAGGCCGCCCGTCGGCCTCGCTTGATCGGCCGATTCACCAATGTTCTGATCAGTCTGCGCCTGGCCGCCGTGCTGGTGGCTCTGACGGCGATCGTGGCTCTGGCCTGGTCATCCGGTCTCGATCGAGGTCGCGTTGTTGTCGTGGCGGGACTGGTCTTGATCCCCTCGGCGCTGGCGAGCGACGTCGGGCCTCGGGCTTCGGGGCGATTCGGTGCTCTGGCTCTGGCCCAGGTAATCCGGGCGCTCGGACTGGCCCTGAGCGTCGGCGTTCTGGTCGCTGGATCGACCGACGCAATGCTCGCGGCAGGGTGTGTCGTGGTTGCCGAGATTGCTTCGACGATCGTGCTTTTGCTGGCGCATTTGCGTGAACATGGGTCGATCCGACCAGGCTTCCCGGATCGTCTGGGGATGATTCTGGTCCGACGAGGGGCCGTGGCCGGCGCGATCCGGTTCGCTCGCGTGAGCCTGTACGCGGCCGATGTGCTGGTTCTGGGGAGCCTGGCCACCTCGGCCAGTCTGGGGCCATACGCGGCGGGGCGACGGGTGGTGTTTGCTCTGCTGGCGCTCGGCCTGGTGGTCCCGTCGGCGGTGGCTCCTCGGATCGCTCGGGCCTGGCTTCTGGGCGAGGGTGAGGCTCGATCGCTGATTCATGTCTCGATGGAACGGGTGCTCATAGTCGCAATACCTGCTACTTTTGGGCTGATGCTGACCGCCGATCGCTGGACGACGTGGTTCTTTGGCGAACGGTTTGTCGAGGGCGGTCCCTGGCTTGCCTTGATCGCGGCGCGACTGCCGTTCGTGCTGCTCTCGAACCTCCAGCAAGTCACGCTGATCGCTTGCCGTCGCGAAGTCTGGGCGCTCCGGTTGGTTCTGGGCCTGGTGGGTCTGGCCCTTGCCGTCATGGTCCCGCTGGCACTTTGGCTGGGTGTCTGGGGCGTTGTCGTCGGGATGCTTCTCGTCGAGATCGGTGGAGCGGTCGCGGGTTGGCTGGCGCTGGCCCGGCTGGGCCTGGCCCCGTCCTGGCATCATTCGAGTGGTCCCGCCCTGGCGGGGTCGTTGCTGATGGGTCTGGTTTGTCTTCTGGGGCGAGACTGGCCGCTGGGGCTTGTGGTTGTCGCCGGGGTGGGCAGTTATGGGGCTGTCCTCCTGGTTCTGGGATCTCGTCGCTGGTTCTTGCCGGTCGTGGCGCGACGGCTCGCGTCGAACATCACGGGAGGCCCCGCGCTATGACGATCGACGAACCGGGATACTTCGCGAGGCTCGCGCGAGTCGAGGCGGCGCACTGGTGGTCTCGTGCCATGTGGCGGCTTGCTTCGGACTGGCTGAGTGCCGCGATTCAGGGCAGAAACGGCCTCGATGCGCTCGATGTCGGCTGTGGGGCGGGGCTGTCGTTGATCCGGTTGACCGGGCATCGCGAGATCGCGCGAGTCGTCGGGCTCGAACCTGATCCGGGAGCCTTGAAACTGGCCCGGCGGTACGGCGGTTTCGATCTTCATCAAGGCTCGGCGCTCGATCTTCCGTTTGCCGATTCTTCGTTTGATGTGCTGACTTGCTTTGATGTTCTCCAGCACTTGCCCGACGGCGGCGATCGGACCGCCTCCCAGGAAATCGTGCGAGTGCTCCGGCCGGGAGGTGTGGTCGTTGTTCGATCGAACTCGGCCGGGTTCGGCCGTGGGCGTGGCTCGGGCGGGTCGGCCTATCGTCTGGGTGAACTGGTCGAGATTCTCTCAAGTGCCGGCCTGAAAGTTTGTCGGGCCTCTTATGCGAATGGTTTGCCGGGCCTGGCGCAGGAAATTCGTGGTCGGATGCGCTGGCTGGCCGGTCGTCAAGGGGCGTCGTGGCGAGCCCATCCCTCGGGCGGTGGGTTGCGGCTCGATGTGCCCTCGCCACGCGTCAACCGGCTGATGGGGGCTGTCTCCACGTTCGAGCGGCGCGTCTCGGGCTTGCTGCGCTGCCCGCTGCCGTTCGGACATAGCACGCTGATACTGGCCGTCAAACCAGGAGGCGAACGATGAGAATCGGCATCGATGGCGCGTGCCTGAGCAATCGTCGAGGGTTCGGCCGGTTCGCCCGGCAGATCGTCGAGGCGCTGGCAAGATCGGGCTCGAATCATGAGTTCGTTGTCTTCGTCGATCGACCGTCGCTCGCTCACGTGAGCATCCCCGAGGGAATGGAGACCATCGCCGTCGACGTCCGCGAAGCCCCGAGCAAGGCGGCTTCGGCGTCGGGTCGGCGACGGGTTGGCGACATGCTGGCGATGGGCCGCGCGGTGTCGAAAGCGAATCTCGACCTGATCTATTTTCCGGCGAGCTACAGTTTTTTCCCGGTCTGGAACGCCGGCAAGGTCGTGGTGACGATGCACGACACTCTGGCCCTGGCTCACCCCGAATGGGTCTTCCCCGATGGCAAGGGGAAGCTCGCCTGGCGGGCCAAGGAACAGGCGGCGGCGCTCTGGGCCGACCGGATCGTGACCGTCTCCGAGACCGCTCGACGCGACCTCCTCGCCTGGTTTCGCCTTCCCGACGATCGGGTCAAGGTGGTAAGTGAAGGCCCCGACGCCGTCTTCACTCCCGAAGCGGCCGGGCCGACTTCCGACGCCGTCTTGTTGTCGTATGACATGATCCCTGACGAGCGTTACCTGCTCTACGTCGGCGGCTTGAGCCCGCACAAGAATCTTCTTCGACTGATCGAAGCATTCGCGATTGCCAATCCGTCGGACACTCGACTGATCCTGGTTGGTGATATCGGCGACGTCTTTCATACGCATGTGCCTGAGCTTCGCGAGGCGGTCGCCCGCTTCGACCTGAACGACCGGGTCCACTTCACCGGGTTCGTCCCCGACGACGATCTCGCGTACCTGTATCGGCGGGCTTACGCGCTCGTGCAACCCTCGTTGATGGAAGGTTTCGGCCTGCCGCCGGTCGAGGCGATGGCTTGCGGGACGCCGGTCCTGTCGAGCACGGCCGGTTCATTGCCCGAAGTCGTCGGAGAGGCAGGCGTGTTCTTTGATCCCACCGATATCGAAGCCATGGCGGATGCCTTGTCAGGATTACTTGATCATCCGTCCGAACGTGATCGGCTGGCGAAGCTGGCCTTACAGCGAGCCAGTCGGTTCACCTGGAAATCGGCCGCTCGATCGTTGCTCGACTGTTTCGAGGAACTCGGCTCCCAGCAGGCAAACTCTTTCGGGAGGACCGCATGAAGTTCGCCATGCTCACGACCTTCTTCGGCCCGCATAGCTTTGGCGGGGATGCGGCGTTTGTTGATCGCCTTTCCCGGGCTCTGGCCCGGCATGGGCATGAGGTCCATGTGATCTATTGCCAGGATGCCTTTGACCTGGTCAAGGGGGGCCAGACGCCTCGGCCTTATGAGGCTCCTCCGGGGGTGACGATCCACGCACTTTCCAGCCGGTACGGGCCGCTCTCGCCGCTGGCGACGCATCAGACCGGCCTGCCGGGCTTCAAGGAAGCGGCCATCCAGAGCTTGCTCCGGACCATCAAGCCCGACGTGGTTCACTTCCACAACCTGTCGTTGATCGGCGGTCCGGGACTCCTGGGAATCCCGGCGCCGGGCGCGGTCAAGTTCATGACGACCCACGAGCACTGGCTCGTCTGCCCGCTTCATGTGCTCTGGAAGTTCAACAAGGGCGTCTGCGAGACCCGAGAATGCGTCAAGTGTAGCGTCCAGGCCAAGCGTCCGCCGCAATTCTGGCGTAAGACCTCGCTCTTACGCGATTCGCTCGCGCATCTTGATGCCCTGATCGGACCAAGCCGGTCGACGATCGTCGAGCACTCGCGGCGGGGGATCGAGATCCCGATGACCCACCTGCCCTACTTCTTGCCCGAGGATTACACCGGGTTGCCCGACGCCGCGCCCCTGTCACACGCTCGGCCCTATTTCGCGGCGGCGGGGCGGATCGAAAAGATCAAGGGGTTCCAGGACGCCATCGAGGCATTCCGGCGCCTGCCGCATCTCGATCTCCGGATCGCCGGCTCCGGTCCGTTCGAGGCCGATCTCCGCCGACAGGCCCACGGGCTGGCGAATGTCCACTTCGAGGGGCGGCTCGACTCCTCCGAGGTCGCCGGGTTGTTCCGAGGGGCCCAGGCAGTCGTCGTGCCGTCGCTGGTTCACGAGACGTTTGGCTACGTCGTCCTGGAGGCTTTCGCCGAGAAGACGCCGGTCATCGTTCGCGACCTCGGGGCATTGCCCGAACTGGTCGAGGAGAGCGGCGGCGGACTGGTTTTCCGGACAAATGACGAGCTGGTCGAAGCGATCGGTAAGCTGGCGAGCGACGATGATCTCCGGACCCGGCTCGGCTGCGACGGTTATTTCGCCCGGCACGGCGTCTGGTCCGAGGCCGAGCACCTGGAGCGGTATTTTGCCTTGATCGACGAGAAACGCCGGGTCCGTCGGGTTCGTTTCGACCGGGCTCATGAACCGATGACCGAGCCTCATCGCCAGACCTCGGGCCGAGCCCGTCCGGTGCCGGTCTCAGCGCCCTCGGCTCCGCTCGCGCTCGAGACGTCGGCCTGATCCCCGGCGAAGCTTCGACCCCCGGACAACCGGGGGTTGATAGCCGGCCAGGTCGCGGATCTCGGCCTTCACCTGGTCGGCGAACCGCGACGGGGTGAACTGGCTCGCCTGGGCAAACCCTCGGCTCATCATCGAAGCTCGGACGGCGACATCCGTGGTCAAGATGTGCATGGCTCGCGCCATGGCGACCGGTTTGGCGTGGTCGAGATACCAGGCGGCGTCACCGCCGGCTTCGACCAGAGGGGGACGTCGGAGCGTGATGACCGGGCAACCGGCGGCCATCGCCTCGACGATCGGAAGCCCAAACCCTTCGTACTCCGAGGGATAGAGCAACGCCACGGCGCAGGCCAGCAAACCGCGAAGGACCGGTTCGGGAACATGGCCGGCGCGGAGGATCGAAGGATGGTCGCGCATCGCCCCCCCCTCGAAATCGCCAGGTCCGACGAAGACCAGCTTGTGGTCGGGGTGACGCTGGAGGTGGTCGGCGAAGGCGTCGAGGATGGTTGGCAGGTTGCGCCGTTTCGAGGCCTTGCCGACGAACAGGAAAAATGGCGAAGATCCCAGACCGACGCGGGCTCGGGCTTCGCGGACCTCCTCGGAGTCGCCCCCTTGGGGGCGAAACGAGGCGGCGGGCGCGGGATAGACGACGCGGAGCCGGTCGTCGGGAATCTGGTAAAACCGGCTGACGTCGCGCCGGGTCGATTCCGAGAGGACGAGAATCCGGGTCGCCCGGAGGGCCGACAGGTGATAGCGCCGGCCGAACCGCCAGCGGAGGTGCCAGGGGAATGTGTCGGGCAGAACTTCCTGGAGTGTGTCGTGCATGGCCAGGAGGGTTGGGCCTCGCCAGCCCCAGGGAACGAGGTTCGCCGGGGCGAAGAGAATGTCGTCGGTCCCGAGCCGACTGGTCAGCGCCAGCCGTTCCCAGAGCAGCCCCGGCCAGCGTTCGCCGACGACTTCCGCCTGGATTCCGGAACCGAGCGGAACCCGCGACAATCCCCCTCGATCATGAAGAACCACAAGGGTTTCCGGCAACGGAGCCCCCGAAGTCGCCCAGTCCTGAAGCAGAAGTTCCAGGTAACGGCCGACCCCGGTCCGCTCGGCGGTCAAACGTCGGCCATCGATTACCAGACGCATTGACAAACCTCCGACGACCAGCCGATCTCAAAGCCCCAACCCTTTAAGTTCGGCAGCTTCCTGGCACTCCCGCCATTTTTTCGGTAAGTTCTAGGTTCGTCTCGACTCTCAGCCGCCCCGCAACTTATCGTCTTGATTCAGGAATTCCGATGGCGACCACGCAATTTGTCAAGGCTGAACGGCTTCAGAAGCTCCCCCCTTACCTGTTCGCCGAGATCGACAAGAAGAAAAAAGCGGCGATAGCGGCCGGGCGCGACGTGATCAACCTGGGCGTCGGCGACCCCGACAAGCCAACTCCCGCCTCGATCATCCAGAGCCTCCAGAAGAACGTCGAGGTGCCCAGCTTCCACCAGTACGCACTCGACCAGGGAGCCCCCGAGCTTCGGCTGTCGATCGCCGCGTTCTGCAAGAAGCGGTACGGAATCGACCTCGACCCGAACTCGGAGATCCTCCCCTTGATCGGCTCGAAGGAAGGGATCGCCCACTTCCCGCTCGCCGTGCTTAACCCCGGCGATATCAGCCTCGTGCCCGACCCATGTTACCCGGTTTACCGGAGCAGCAGCCTCTTCGCCGGTGCCGACGTCTACACGATGCCGCTCGAAGCCGAGCACGGCTTCCGCCCCGACCTCGACGCCATCCCGATCGACGTCTATAACCGGGCTCGCCTGCTTTTCCTCAATTACCCCAACAACCCCACCGGCGGAACGGCCGACCTGCCATTTTTTGAGAAGGTGGTCGACCTTGCCAAAACCCACAACCTGGTGATCGCCCAGGATGCGGCGTACAACGAGATGTATTTCGAAGAACCCGCCCCCAGCATCTTGCAAGTCCCGGGAGCCAAAGACGTTGCGGTCGAGTTCCACAGCCTGTCCAAAACGTTCAACATGACCGGCTGGCGGGTTGGCTTCGCGATCGGCGGAGCCCCGTTGATCGCGGCTCTGGCTCAGGTGAAGGCGAATACCGACTCGGGAATCTTCACCGCGATCCAGTTCGCCGCCAAGACCGCGCTCGACGAGTACGACACCCTCACCCCGCCGATCCGGGCCCTCTACAAGGAGCGCCGGGACGCGTTCATCGGTGCCCTGAAAGGGATCGGCTGGGAGGTCGAGCCCGCCGGAGCGACGTTCTACGTCTGGATTCCCTGCCCCAAGGGCTATACCTCAACCGAGTTGTGCGCCCGGATTCTCGACGAGGCCGACGTCGTGACCACCCCCGGACTCGGCTTCGGACGGACCGCCGACGGCTACATCCGGGCCGCCTTGACGGTCGACACGCCTCGGTTGCTGCGAGCGGTCGAACGGATCGGCAAGTTGAAGCTCTGAGTGGCGACTAGGAGCTTTGCGTCGTCTGGCGAAGCCGCAACCGCAAGGGCGTGGCTGTCGCCTGGTCGGATCACTGATGGCTCACCCGGCGACGCGGCGGACAAAGATTTGTCTTGCCGCGTCGCCTCATGAGTTCCCGGCCGAGCCCTTTTCGGCAAACGCCGCCAAAGCGGCTTGGACTAATCCAGCGAAAAGCCGGTTTGAAGCCGATCTCACCAGGCGATATTGAGTCCGAGAAGCGTTGTTCTCGAACGGAGAGTCGCGAAGCCCGAGGCGATTGGGTTCGTTTTGGAAAGCGACCTCGGAACCGAGGAAGAGGGAATTGGGTTCGTTTTGGCGAGGAGAGTCGAGCAAGGGACGCCCGAGGCGATTGGGTTCGTTTTGGAAAGCGACCTCGGAACCGAGGAAGAGGGAATTGAAACTATGAGAGTTGGAGGTCGAGCCGCCGAGTCGCAGAGGCCCTGAGCCTGTGGTAAACCTGGAGTGTTGACAATCTCTTGGCTTCTTCAGGATCGGAGACG
>JAJYCH010000122.1 GCA_021778575.1 Planctomycetota bacterium | reverse complement strand
CCGAAGCCTTGAGTTTCCTCGCCGGCGTGAAAGGGGTTTCGAACGAGATCACACTCAAACCGAAGGCCCAGCCCTCGGTCATCAAAGCTGCGATCGAGAAGGCACTCTTGCGCAATGCCAGGGTCGACGCCGGGCATGTAATCGTGGCTTCCGAGGGGAACACGGTGACACTCTCCGGCAGCGTCGGGTCGTGGAACGAGAAGGACGAGGCCGGGATGGCTGCCTGGAGCGCTCCAGGCGTCAACTCGGTGCGGAACAACATCGAGATCGCCTGCGTCTGACGATCAACCGCAACGGTCCTGGAAGTGTCACGCTTCCAGGGAACGCACCCTGGATCGGCCGTTGGTCGGTCCAGGGTTGTGGCCGGATTTCGACAAAATACCAAAGGACGACGCCATGACCACTCAAGAAAAAGCGAAGCACCCCGCGCATCTGGACGGGCATCACCAACGCACCTACGAGGCGATCTTTCGCCACCCGACGGCACACAACCTGGAGTGGCACGACGTCCGCTCGCTCCTCGGTGCCCTGGCCGATGTCGAGGAAAAGCACAACGGCTCGCTCCAGGTCTCTCGAAACGGGACGCAGGCGATCTTGCACCCACCCAAGCACAAGGACGTTGCTTCGGTCGACGAAATCCTGACGATTCGTCGGTTCCTCGAAGCGTTGGCTGAGTCCGAGGGCGGCACAACGGTCTCGCAGAGTACCGATTTGCTCGTGGTCATCGACCACCAGGAAGCCAGGATTTACCGCGCTGAGAGTCACGGGACCGTCCCCGAGAAGCTTGTGCCCTACGACCCGCACGGTTTCGGTCGTCACCTCCATTCCGAGAACCCGGAGACCGCCGGCAAGCGAGCTCCGGAGCGCAAGAGCTACTACGAAGCCGTGGCAAAAACGCTCCGAGAGGCCGACCGAATCCTGCTCTTCGGCAACGGCACCGGCGAGAGCAGCGCCATGGATCGGTTGCTTGCCGATCTCAAGAAAAATCACGAAGACGTCGCCGGGCACGTCATCGGCTCGATCGTGATCGACGAACATCACACGACCGAAGGAGAACTGCTGGCGAAGGCCCGCGAACTCTTCCTGAAGCACGCCGCCTCAGGGAGCGTTAGCTCTTGAACTCCTCATTCAAGGCTGGTCTCATGGCAGGCGGGATCAGTTTTTGCTGATGTGCGGAGAACGGTGAGGCTCATGAGCGGAGATCGGTGTCCATCTATGCAAGACGCCTCCCAGGGCGAATCATTGAAGAGGAGCATCGACCTTCGCTGGAGGGAGCATCGCCATGGACTTTCCCAGCACCGAATCTATGGATGAACCGGAGGGCTTCCCGGTTTCTGGGTTGCGCCCTTACATGGAGTTCAAGAAGGAGCACGGCAGGTTCCCCGGTTGCGGTACGTTCCAGTTGTGGCTGCTGGAGGATTCCGATCGGGCCGAGTGGCATGCGATCCTTCAAGAAAAGTATGAACGTGCGTCGTTTCGTCCCTGGCTCCCGGTGGCACCCGATCCGCCGAAACCAGAATGATCGATGGTGCAAGCCCTCCTTGTCGGACACCTAACACTTCCGGGAGCGCCTGCCGCTTCGTTACGGTCGGTGGAGTTTCTTGGAGCCGATCGATAGGTGCTTCGTTCGTCGGTCTCGAATGCCTTGGATTTGCGAGCGGCGTATTCATCGGAGACAATGACTCGTCCGACCTCATCCGCCTATCGAGGCTTGCTCTCACGCGCGACGGATGAGAAACGAAGGTCTTCGGCTGACGATCCGGCATCTGATGATCCTGGTCATCTTCCTTGCGATCCTATCCTCCGGATTCGCCTGGGCGATGAAGAGAGCGAACTCGACGCGGAAACCATTGGGAGCCTCGCGACTCTATCGTTTGTTGACACTTCGCAGCGCAGAGGATTGCGAATCGACGCGCGATCCGCGTCATCCGACGGACGGGATGCCCTCGTCCGCTTCCGGCCGAGGGCCGGGTGCGGGCCAGCGGAACCGTCGTTCGGACTCCTCGATGGGCACATCGTTGATGCTCGCCTCCCGACGACGCATCAGACCATCTTGATCGAACTCCCAGAGTTCGTTGCCGTAGGCCCGGAACCAACGGCCCTGGGCGTCGTGGTACTCGTACTGGAAGCGGACGGCGATCCGGTCCCCCGTGAAGCTCCAGAGCGACTTGGTGAGGCGGTAGTCGAGTTCCCGCTCCCACTTGCCTGCCAGGAATCTTCGGATCTGTTCTCGACCACGGAGGAACTGGTCCCGATTTCGCCACTCCGAGTCCTCAGAGTAGGCGAGAGCCACCCGATCGGGGTCACGACTGTTCCAGGCGTCCTCAGCGGCCCGGACCTTGGCCAGTGCGGTCTCTTTCGTGAAGGGCGGTCGAATCACGGTCATCGGGTGGACTCCTGGGGATTTCTCGCCGTGCGGTGGCGAGGTTGCCTGGGATCGCCAGGCATTTCCTCACCATGTCAACAGGTCGGTCCTGGCCGGGCCGGACGACGGATCGCCATCTACTTCGTCGGTCGCTTGCCGAGGAAACTACGGATCAGGTCGGCGATCTTGGCACCGTCCTCCTCCAGGGCGAAGTGCCCGGTGTCGAGAAGGTGGAACTCCACGTCTTTGAGGTCTCGCAGGTAGGGGTAGGCACCGCTCGTCGGGAAGATGGCGTCGTTCTTCCCCCAGACGATGAGCGTCGGGGGCTGGTGTTTGCGGAAGTACGCCTGCCACTCGGGGTAGAGCGGCGGGTTCGAGCGATAGCTGTAGAGCAGGGCCATCTGGATCTCGGCGTTGCCGGGACGGTCGAGGAGCGGCTGATCCACGTTCCAGTTGTCAGGGCTGATCGCCTCGGTGTTGCGGACGCCGTTGAGGTACTGCCACTTCGTCGCCTCCAGGCTCACGAACTTCCGCAACGGGACTGTGTTCGCTTCGGTCCGGTCCTTCCAGTACGCCTTCACCGGCACCCAGAAGTCGTTGGCGATCCCTTCGTCGTAAGCGTTACCGTTCTGGACGATCAGGGCCGTGACCCGCTCAGGGTGCTTCGCCGCCAGGCGATAGCCGACGGGAGCCCCGTAATCCTGGACGTAAAGGGCGTATCGGGCCACGCCGAGCTTCTCGGTGAAGGCGTCGATGACTTTGGCCAGGTTGTCGAAGGTGTACTCGAACTTCTCGATCGGTGGTGCCGAGCTATTGCCGAAGCCGGGGTAATCGGGAGCGACGAGATGGTAGCGGTCGGCGAGGACCGGGATCAGGTTGCGGTACATGTGCGAGGAGGTCGGGAAGCCGTGCAGGAGCAGGATCGTCGGGGCGTCCTTGGGACCCGCCTCCCGATAGAAGATGTCGAGCCCGTCCACCTTGATCGTTCGGTGGGCGACGGTCGGCGGGGTTGCCTTCTCCGGCTCGACTTTCTGGGCAAGGACACCTTCGGGGGAGCAGAGCCCGCAGGCCAATGCCAGGAGCCCGACGACGGCCCTGGCCACGAACGAAAACATCGGCGAGAGGAACATGAGTCGGACTCCTGGAGGTCGGGGGCTGCATCTCGGTCATGGAGGACGTCGGTGATCCAGGTCACGCCGGGAGCGGGGCGACGGCAGGGAAGTCGATGGGAGTCTCGAAGGCGACGTTGAAGTAGTTGGTCAGGACGTTGAGGGCGACCAGGGCGAGGATCTCGGCGACCTCGCCGTCGCCGTATCCTGCCTCTTTGACCTTGTGCAAGTCCTCCTCGCTCACGTCTCCCCGGCGGTCGAGCACGGTCCGGGCGAACTTGAGGGCTGCGTCGGCCTTGGGGTCGGCCGACTGCCCGAGGCGGGCCGAGTGGCGTTCGGTCTCGTCGAGTCCGACCATCTTGCCGATCAAGGTGTGCGCTGCCAGGCAGTAGCCGCAGCGGTTGGCCTCGGCGAGTTCGATCGCAATCCGCTCCCCGACCTTCGGGTCGAGCGAGCCGGACCCCAACGCCCCGCTGAGGGCGAGATACCCCTCCAGCACGGCCGGTGAGTTGGCCATCGCCTTCATCATGTTGGGCACCCGGCCCAGCTTCGCCTTGATGGCCTCGAACAGATCGTGGGTCTTGCCCTGGGTCTGCGACGAATCGATGAGCGGTAGACGGGACATGGCGGTTCTCCTTCGTGACGTACCCCACCTGGGCGGGGACTCGATGAGGGGAAAGAGCAAGACAGACAGGTCTGTCTAATATCTCTCCCGAGAATGGGAGCCGAACGGCTCGGCTCCCGGAAACTGTCGGACGATGCTCAGTTCGTTGCGGTTGCGTTGGCGGTCGGTTGGGCCGACCGGATGAGGGAGCGTGCGGCCTCTTTGGCGGGCGAGGCCCAGTTGGACCCTTTCTCCATCAGAGCCATGACAATCGCCCCCTCCACGAGCAGGGCGAGTTGGTCGGCCAGGGCGGCGGGGTGACTGAGACCCGCCTCATCGGCCAGACGTTGGATCTCTTCCCGAACCATCCTTTTGTGACGGGCGGCAATTTCGCCAATCTTCCCATCCAGGCCGCAATACTCCGAGGCGGCATTGATGAACATGCACCCCCGGAAGTCATCCTGGGCAAACCAGTCGCCCAGGGCATCGAAGACGGCCAGGAGGCGTTGCTGCGGGGTCTTGCCCCTCCGCTCCAATTCACCTCGAAACCAGCCCATCCAGTTTCGGTCCCGGAGTTCCAGGGCGGCGAGGATCAGGTCGTCCTTTCCCTTGAAATATTTGTAGAGGGTCATCTTGGCGACCCCAGACTCGGCCAAGATCGTGTCGATTCCGGTGGCGTGGAAACCGTTCTTATAAAAGAGAACGAGGGCCGTCTCAACCAGATGGTCCTTTCGGGCAGATGCGGCATCCATCGCTCACCTCATTTCAGACAGAACTGTCTGTATAATAGCCATCTACTTCAGCAGGTCAAGTCCGCTCAGGAAAATTCGCCGACGAGGCGGGTCTGCACGATCGGAGTCGTAGTATAGGGAGGAAACGCTCCACGTTACCATGTAGTGTTACCGTGGGGAATTCTTCGCCTGGTGGGGTAGTGGGTCAGTTTGAATCCGGAAATTTTCGGCAGTGACATCGGTACAGTAGTTGCATGGGGTGGGCGACGATCACCCCTTACTTTTCGCCCGGTGCTCGATCATTCGCTTGATCCGGCCCATCTCTGAAATAAGGTCGAGGTTTCTCGTGATCGGTGTGAAGCATCGGTTATCGCATGCAAACTCGGCACGAAACACTTGCATGGAGATTCTTTGCTTTGGGATGCTTGCCAGGATTCCGGGATGGGGCTTGTCGATCTCCTCGGTTCTGGAACCGACAACATTCTTCGGCTCGATTCTAAGTTCGCACTTCGGACAAAAACAATCGAGGCGATCAATCATTTCGGGACGTGGCTCGGTGGCGTCGTCTCGCCATTTCCATTCCCAATGCAAGCCGTCGATGTCGTCGCTGGTATAGGCATGGAACGCTGGTATTGGTTTGGGTTCTGGCACTGGTTCAGGCGGAATAACATCGGCCAGAACAGCTTTCACATCGATCGATTCGGTTTTGTTATACAAATATGATTTGCGTGGTTTGAGCGTGAACCAAAATAAGGCAAACAGAATCGATATGGGGACTGCCACCCAATAGTACCACGCTGGAAGTCTGGCAAGAAATGTCCAAAATGGAGCCAAGGCACCAATCGCAATAACTATATCTTTTATGTTTCCGAAGATCCATTTAATTATCGACTTCTTTCCATTATCGGGAGTAGTGGACATGCAATTGTATCCAGAGAGAGAGAGTCAATTCGAGCCAGGGTTGGCCATTCGCGCGATCTCTTTTCTCGCTGCCATCGGCATTGTGGCGATCTTTTGCCTGATTGTTTACGCCGCTCAGGGCGTGTTCGACTACGCTGGGGGTCGCTAACACGACGCTCCAGAGTTAGTCTCCCACGTTAGACGTAAGGGAGCCACGCCGCAAGAATCAACCGATAAGGTCCACGATATCTTCAAGCGACATCATTTTCCGAGTCAGACCAGCCGCCATCGCCGGCGTGACTCGCAACGTCATATGACGCCGCACGAAATTGTAGTGCATGAAGTTCAGCGATATGGCGTGTTCGTGGTTCTCGATCTTCTTGCTGAACGCATTGGTGAGCCGGGTGAAACGTCGCATGCGCATCCGCATTGTGAGGTTCTGGCGTTCCGCGAAGCTAGTCGAGACGTGCTTGACATCAGGGCTTCCGGTAATGACGTCCACCCGCGTCCCGACGCATTCACCGGGTGAGTAGCGAGCTTCCGCCGTGTTGCCAGGCACGTTGCCGTAGAGCTTCACCAGCATCGCGTAATCGATATCGCCACCGAAGGCCCCTTCCACGGCTTCCAGGTAGGGCTTGTGGCCATCGGTGGTGAGTTGGACCCGGTTCGCCAGCCGACCCGCCACGTCGCTAATGAAGTGGCTTGCGTGCATCCCGTCGCGAGATCCCACGAGGTAGGAAATCACGAGCTTGGTATCGGCGTCGATGGCCACCCACGTCCAGACGTCGCCGACGCCGATTTGTCCCTTCCGCTCGGTGGGAACTTGCTTCTCTTTCATGCCGGCGAATGACCAGATTTCGTCGCACTGGATTCGCTTGGAAGTCACGCCCCGGATGTTCTCGTGCTGGTAACGGGCGCAGGCTTTACCCGCGTCTACCAGGAGTTTGAGTACGGTATTCTTCGCCACGCCCGTCATGCGGACGGTCGAGCGGATCGAGCACCCTTCCACGAGGGCAGACAGGACAGAAACACGCTTTTCAGTGGTGAGTTGGTTCATACTGACAATATGCCAAGTCGCCTTAGCATCGTCAACAAAAAGGTTCAGTTTCGAGATGGATTTTCGACAGGGGTTCTCAATGTTCGCGACATGGATTCCCGAAGTGTTGGAGGAGATTGAACAACTGGCGACATTGCCGGAGCCGCCGACAATTCATGCAATCTCGGCAGCGAGACGCGGGGTTGTGGCCAGCGGTTCAAGCCAGAGTCGCCCGGCGGTTATCCCAAGAGGTCGCGGCGTCGAGATTTCTTGGGGAGATCATGGGGTTTACTTTTTGCCGTTTGGTGGCGACCGAATTGAATACCAAGAGAGTGAAGGTATCTAAAATTCTAGGTGCCCTACAAGATCAACCACGACGACATCGGCTTCCCTTCCGACCGTTGGGGGTAGCCCAGGACGCAAAACCGCTTCTTGGGCAACGCCTGCCTTGATGATTTCTCGCAATCTTGCGGCGTGGGTAGGAATGTTTGCCGAATTGCGTCCCCAGAAATCTTCATGGTTATCTAATAATTCTTGATAAAATGCTGTCAGGTGCGATGACGAATTAAGGCATGCTGGTACTTCTTCTATTCTCGGTTCATTGTCCAGTATCTTTGCTGATTTCAGGACTGCCGATCCATTCGATGCAAGACCGGCGTATAACGTGACGTGCATCGGGCTTGCGCCTGATTCGCGAGAAATCTTTCTTCTCTCGACCACGCGAGGCCATAGGCGATCGACGATGATGGAAAATACCTCATCGGGCTCCAAAGAGTCGCCAATCGCCGAGAATTGTGACGCAATCCATTGAGACACGGATTCTTTGCCAGACTCCATAAGCGCATAACCGCCGTTTGCGATAGCCAAAGGCAAACGAGGATGTGTTGTGATCTTTCGCGTCTGCCAATCGGCAACTGAAATGGCGTTGTTTTGGTGATGGCATTGGCGATCAGCCGCCAGGATTATGTATTTCTCGCATTGGACGCCAATTAACACGGTGCCATCGAGAGAAGTTGCGTCCATCATGACCCCTTCTCGTTCTTCTCTTTCTCCCATCGAGCCGTAGCGGCCCGCAAAGCAAGCTCCGACCGCTGCTCTGGCGTCATCTTGGCGGCGCGGGCTTTCCCGCCCTTGGCTCCGCCGAGTTTGCCCAGAGCGACAGCGTGCGGGTTCTTGATCGGGATGATGGGCGTAGCCTCGGATTCGACCGGAGCTTCGGCCGGGACGGTTGGCGCTTCCCCTACGGCTTCCAGGAAGACCGCGTGGGCGAGTTGATTGAAGTCGGCGGGTCGCTTCGGGTGTTTGGTGCTCATGGCCCCATTATCCCATGCCCGAGCGGTCTAGCTACCCGTAAAATATTTGTTTGACGATTCAAACTGACCCACTACCCCTGGTGGAGGTTCTCTACAGGCCGCACATCCCCTCGCACTCGCCCTGGGCGACACCGCCACCCATGTCTCGCACGCCCAAATCTACTCCGACCAGAGGCAGGCATGACCGGTGCAGGTAGATGCTCTGGTTCATGTTCCGGTTGGCAATCGAGCCGGGCGTCCTCAAAGCCTCGTCCACCTCGACGGCCCGAGCCCAACCCTGCGGGTCGTTCTCCCGCAGGAGTCGCCACTCGTCGTTCGACTTGAACGGGCAGAACACGCATGCCGACCTCGGGACCTCGTGCGGGATCTGCTGCTCCTTCAGGTAAGCCACGCAATCCGAGCGAGTCATTTCCAGGTCAAAGAGCGGGAACCGGCCTTCGCCCCAAGGATGGCCAACGAAGCGGTGCTTGACCTTCGAGACTCGCCTGGGCTCGTCGTAAGAGAGCCCAAAATACTGGACGATCTTGACGCTCTTGGGCATCCGCTGTCGGGGTTCCAAGCCGACGACCTGTCGGCGAATGATCCGCTCGCAGACGTCGATCTTGTACAGTGAAAAAGGAGAGAGACATATTTATGGGCACAACACCATCCGCTTCGACCCGATGACCATCCCCGAGTACCTGAGAGATGAGATCCAAATACTGGAAATCTCCCCAATTCGCCGGTTGCGTAGGGCAATCGATACGAATGGTAGCCTGATTACACGCGAGAATGGCTCATCCACGCTACCGGTCTGTACTCAGTTCAGGAACCAAGCCGCCAGGAGGTGGGACAATTGACCCACCTGCTTTCATTGGTCATTCTATCCAGTGACCAGGAGTACCCAGATCGATCCGCGTTCTCTCCGTCTTCTCTACTCTCATCTTCTCCGCGAGCAATGCCGATGAATCGTCTCCAAGGAGCGGACTCGTCCCCATCGCGTCGGACCTTCCTCCGAACGACCGCGCAGGCGGCGGTTGCCGGATTCGCGTTCCCGACGATCATCCCCGGCTCGGCCCTGGGACTCGGACGGATGGTCGCCCCTAGTCCTGAAACAAGCGTCACCCCAGGCTCTTTGAGCTGAATAAACTCGAAAACCTCCTGGTTTTAGCGGATAATCGAGGGACATCACACCTTCGCCTATTCG
>JAJYCH010000121.1 GCA_021778575.1 Planctomycetota bacterium | reverse complement strand
GGGGAATGCGTTGAGTTGTTCGATGGGCGAGGCTCGACCTATCAGGCAGAGGTTGCGGCGACCGGACGTGACCGGGTCGAGCTGATCGTTCGCGAAACAACGTTTTCGCCCCGGTCCGGTGGCGGGTTGTTGACGCTGGCCACGGCGGTTCCGAAAGGGGATCGGTTCGACTGGCTGATCGAGAAGGCGACCGAACTGGGCGTGGATCGGTTGATCCCGCTGGTCACCGAGCGATCGGTCGTCGATCCCCGATCGGCCAAGCTCGACCGGCTCCGACGGACCGTCGTCGAGGCCGCCAAGCAATGCCGGCGCGCCTGGCTCATGGATCTCGACCCGCCGACTCCTTGGGCGACTGTCATGGGTCGCTCCCCGGAGTCGCTCCGACTGATCGCGCATCCGGGCGGTCGACCGATCGTCTCGACCGGCTTGAACCGAGCGGGCCAATCGGCCATCCTGGCGATCGGGCCGGAAGGGGGATTCACCGAGGCCGAGGTCGATTCGGCGCTCGGTCGAGGCTGGCTCGCCGTGGGGCTGGGGGCGACCGTTTTGCGGATCGAGACAGCGGCGCTGGCGGGCTGCTCGACACTGCTGGCCCTGGCCGAAACTCGTCGGGATTGAGTTCTTCACCGCGATTGTAGGGGGCCTGATGAACTGGGGAGCGATCGGATCAATGGTCGGGTTGGGGTTGGTCGCGGGCGTGGTTGGCGGAATGTTCGGCATTGGCGGCGGGCTGGTGATTGTGCCCGCCCTGGTCATTCTGTACGAATTCGACCAGAAGACGGCGACCGGGACATCGCTCCTGGCTCAACTTCTGCCGGTGGCGCTGCTGGCGGTTCTGGCCTATGCGAAACGGGGCGAGGTGGACGTCCCTCGTGGGCTGGGGATTGCCCTGGGCCTGCTTTTCGGAACCCTGATTGGTGCGCAACTTGCCGGGTTGATTCCTCCGACCACGATGAAGCGGGCGTATGGCATTTTCCTGATCGTCGTGGGGACGTATTTCGTGCTGGGCACCAGGACCGCGCCGGCGTCTCCGCCCCCGGCGGTGGAGACGGTCGTGAAATAGTCGGTCGTGTTGTGCTCAGGTCCACTGGCCGTCGGAGTTGTCTTGATAGACCGACCAGACGTAACCGTCGGGATCTTTCAAGGCAAATTCGCGCCAGCCCCAGGCCTGGTCGACCGGCTCACCCGAGACGCTGAGCATGGCCCCTTCGTCGAGGCAATGCTGGTAGAACCCGTCGACATCGACGACCCTGATCTGGAGATGGATTCCGACGCCTACCTTGTTCTTGGTGTACTCGTCGGAGTCCGGGTCCTGGGGATGGAGCATCAGCGAGAACCCGCCGATCCGCAGGATCGCCAGGGTGAGCGGACCCCCTTCGACTTCAGCGTGAAGCTGGGAGATCTCGGCCCCGACGATCTCGTTATAGAATTCGAGCGACTTCTGAACGTCGTCCACGTACAGAAAGACACTGGTCACCTGAGCCGTCATCCGAATCCCCCCCTCATCGACTCCCAACCGGACGTTTCGGCGGGAGAATACCCCGAACCAGCCCAAGACCGCAACGCGAAGCTCGCGACGAAGCCACCCCAAGGGACGCCCGGCCGCTCCGACGATGGCGAATCCGTCGTATCTCCCGAGCCTGAATTTACTTCGGTTTTGCGACTTCGGGGAGGTCCGCCGCGAAGAATTCGACGGCCTCGCGGATCGCGGGGAGGAGGAATCCGGCGGCTGAGTAATGCCCGCAGTCGAACCAGCGGATCGGCGGCTGGCCGGCGGCCTGCCAGAGTGCCCGGGCCGAAGAAGGCGGGACGACCTCGTCGATATTCCCGGCCATCATCAGGATCTTCTTGCCGGCAAGTCGGTCGGCGTAGGTCAAGGGATCGTAAGGGGTTGTCAGTTTCTTGAGTTCGGCCCGGCTCCGTCCGGCGGCGAGCCATTGGCGGCGATATTGACGGGCCTCGGGCTCGTCCATCTCCCAGAGGATCTCGTCAAGTCCGCCACCGGCCAGGAGAAACACCCCCCGATCGATCGCCGGGTCGACCGCCGCCGCCAGCGCCGAGGTGATTCCCCCCAGACTGATCCCGGTCACGCCCAGCTTGGTCGGGTCGATCTCGGGTCGGGCGGCGAGCCAGCTCTCGGCTCGACGGATATCCAGAATTCCTTGCTTCATCGACAGGGTCGAACGGTCGATGTCGGTCGAGAGGAACCGCTGTTTTCCTCCTTCGGGCCGACGCTCGCCATAGTAGGGAAGCTTGAGAAAGAGGGCCGCGACCCCGCGATCGGCCAACCTCGCCGCATAGTAGCGCGAGAGCGCAAAATCGGCTCCGAGGATGTGCAGGACGACCACCGCCGGTCGCTTGCCGGGTCCTTTGGGCTGAAAATATTCAGCGTGGACCGTGTTATTGGCCGGGTCGGGCGAAACCACCGGCGACGGAAACCGGATCTTGGCGACCGAGTAGCCCGAAGTCTCGCGTACCGGCTCAAATTCATACGTATAGGTCGCTTCGGGGAGCCGAAACAGTTCGGGGATGTTCGACTCGGCCGGGTTGGGGTGGAACGTCGCTAGTCCCACCTGCCCGAGCAACGCCAGTGCGAGCCAGCCGGCGGTGATCATGGCTCCGAGCCTCCCGAAGGACTGATGTTCGCGGTTGTTCTGAAATCAATGTCCGACTAGGATACCTCGCCTTGTTCCCCAGGGGAAAGGGAGTTCCCGTCCATGACCGTCGACCGTCCGGCCTCCTTGCTCGATCTCCGGCCCGAGCGCGTTTGCCTGATCAAACCGAGCTCACTGGGCGACGTCGTCCACGCCCTGCCGGTCCTGGCGGCCTTGCGCGATCGCTGGCCCGAGTCCCACCTCTCGTGGGTGGTGAACCGAGGTCTCCGGAGCTTGCTCGACGGCCATCCCGGTCTCGACGAGGTCATTCCGTTCGATCGCTCGAAGGTCAATCTCGGTCCGGCGGGGCTCGCCGCGCTCGGGCGGTTCTTGCTCGATCTGCGGAAACGCCGGTTCGACCTGGTCATCGATCTTCAGGGGCTACTCCGCTCGGGGATCATGGCTTGGGCCACGGGCGCAAAGGTCCGCGTGGGCCTGGAGACGGCCCGCGAAGGATCGCGACATTTTTACACCCACCGAATCGCGTCGCCGGGAGCCGAGGCTCACGCCGTCGACCGACTCTTGAAGGTGGCCCAAGCGTTCGGAGCGTCGGTCGATCCGCCACGTTTCGAGGTCGCGATCAGTGCCGAAGACGAAGCCTGGGCCTTGATGGCCACGCAATGTTTGCCTCGGCCCCGCCTGGCGATCAACGTCGGCGCTCGGTGGCTGACCAAGCGCTGGCCCCCCGCTCAGTTTGCCGCCGTGGCTCGACGGGCCGTCGAGGTCCGTGGGGCGAGCTTGATCCTCGTCGGGGCTCCCGAAGACCGCTCGCTCGTCGACGAATTGAAGTCGGCCCTTGAGCCGATCAACGTGCTCGATCTCTGTGGTCGGACGACACTTCCGCAGTTGGCCGCTCTCGCCCGCGAAGTCGATGTTTTCCTCTCCAACGATACCGGACCGCTCCACCTGGCCGCCGCCACCGGAGTGAAGACCGTGGGCGTTTACACCTGCACCAGCCCCGCCCGGACCGGTCCTTATGGTCCCAACGCCCGGGCCGTCCAGAGCTGCGTCTGGTGCGCCCCGAGCTACGTCAAGACGTGTCCAAGGCTCGAATGCATGAGCGAACTGACGCCCGAGCGGGTCTGGGCCACCGTGGCCGATCAGCTTGACGGCGGCCGACCGATCTTGAAGATCGCCTGAATGAAAGCACGACCGCGACGAGCCCGACCCGAGAGCCAAGATCATTCCGGTTGTTTGTCGGAGGTCGTCTTGCCGACAAATCGACTCATCAGACCGATGGTGAGAGCCTGAAACAGCACCAGCGGAAGCAAGCTCGCCCAGCCGGCCCAGGCGGGTAACTTTTGGATCAGTTCGGGTCGCCAGAGAGTGATCAAGTTCTGAGCATAGCGGTTGCCGAAAACCCAACCTGGCAACGGTTTATCGCCACGCCAGAGCGGCAGGACACCATCGAGCCAGGGGCGACCGATATCCTGCGGCACGCGTGCTCCGATCGCCACGAATTGCAGCATGACGAGGCCACCTAGCACCGCCAGAACGATGGCCAGGGCGGTCGTCGCTCGTCCTCCGGTTGCGAGCAACGCCGCCACCGGCAAGAGCGCGAACGGTAAGAGCGGAACCAGGAGTCGGGGACCGGTCGACCAGCCGCCGGTCCACTCAGGGTAGCTCAGGTTCACCAGCAGGACCGACGCCATGGTCAACGTGGAGACGGTCAGGACCGACCACGATCGACGAAACCCCAGGACGACCAGACCCGGAACCGTCAGCCCGACGATCGGCGCAAACCAGATCAGCCCCCGGCGCTCGCCCCAGATCAATTCCGGTAGCTTCGACCAGTCGGGTCGTCCCAGCCCGAGCGGGTTGCCGGCCGAGTGGACCGTGCTGAACTGGTCGAGAACTTCGTAAAAATAGCCCATCTTCCAGGGCGAGCCGAACGCCAGCTTGTTGTAAGTCAACAGGATCGCGGTGGGGATTGCCGCTCCGAGCCCGAACCAAAAAATCGTCCGAGGCGGCCAGTGCTTGCCCATGACCCGAGCCACCAGAAATAGACCCAGGATCGCCGAGACCGGACCGACCTGGATCTCGACGACACTGGCATAGCTAGCAAGAAACCCCGCCAGACCAGCCGCGACGATCGGGCGGTCGTGAACCCGCCAGATCAGCCCAAAACTGGCGATCAAGGCAAACGCCGCGACCTGATGGCCATAGGCAAGCGTCGCGTAGGCGTAAGCGGGGGTCGCCAGTCCGTAAGTTAGACCGACCAGCGCCGATTGTCCGGGACCGCAGCCGAGCCCCTTCGCCAGGATGACCAGGATCACTCCGGTCAGCGCCGTCAGGAAGCCCGACGTCCCCAGGGTGACCCAGTAATCGGCGGCCCAGAGGGGGAATCCCCGCTGATTCAGGGGATGATCGGGTAGTCGTAAGACCCGTTTTGCCAATGAGTAAGGACCAGTCGCCAGCAACGAGAATCCCGGCGTCTTGTCGCTGTAGAAATGCCCCTGATAGCGGGCGATGTCGCGGGTCTGGTCGTCGAGTCCATCGATCGACAAAGTTCCTCGGTCGACCAGCGCATAGGTCAGCATCAGTCGGCTGGAGATATTCCAGTCGCGGGCTTGCCAGAAATAACCGTAGGTGGTGAACAGGATCAAGAAGACCCACGGCTCGGGTCGTCGGAGTCGCTTCATGGTCGATCCTCCGGGAGCGGGCGACGGATCAACCAGCCGCGAACGAGGTCAAAGCCAGCCACGACCGCATAGCTTCCCAGGAGTGCGAAGCCCGGCTGAATCGACAGAAAGTAACGATCCCAGGCCAGCGGAATGAACGCCGTGACGACTCCGACCGCGACGATCGCCTGGACCAGAATCGCCCACGAGGTCGGCGGTTCCGCCGCTTTCCGCCGACCGATCCCACGGATCAGCCCGGCGATGAATCCCAGGCCCACGATCGGTATCCAAAGCAGGGCGCCGCGATCCTGCTTCCAGTCAAAGCGAATGGTCGAGTCGGTTCGTCCGCGAGGCCCGAACGGTCCGAACCGACCGAACCCTTGAACGACGACCGCCTCGACCTTGTCGCGTCCCGTCCGGAGCGCGTCGTTCGGAAACAGCGATTTCGCATGATCCGAGACATTGACGCGGTGGTCGGACACCACCTTGACCCGTTCCCAGAATCCCAGGCGTGCCAGCGCTTGAGGGGCCGACGCGGAGGGATGGGCAAACAGGAACGGGTTGAGAGCACAAAACGTGGTGAAGGCCACAATCCCGGCCAGGAACGTCGCCAGGCAGAAGTCGATTCGTCCACGAAGCGGAAATCGGATCAACCCCAGCGCCAGAATGGCCCAGGCTCCCAGAACGAACAATCCGAGGACCCCATTCAACTTGGATAAAGTCGCCAGACCTCCCAGAACCCCCGAACCCAACGTGACGACCAGCCACGCGCTGAGCCGGGACTTCCCCGACAGCAGACGCTGCCATCCCCAGAGTCCGCAGGCCGCCGTCGCCAGGAGGAGCGACTCGGCATAGACGTCCGACATCGCCCGACGCGCGTGTATCGCGTAGAGCGGGTTGAACATCAGCAGTAACGCCGCGATCCAGCCTATCCGGCGATTTCCCCCCAGAACCCCTAATCCGTAAATCGCCAGGCATCCGAACGCTCCCATCGCCACCGAGGGCCATCGAGCCGCCACCAACTCTAACTTCGAGACCGACTCACTGCTAATGTTCTGATACCACGCATTCATGGCTGCCGGGCCAGGTCGGCGGTAACCCTGGGCTCGGAGGGCCAGTCCGATCGCGTATTTTGGCAAGGGGGGTAAATCATACCCTGCGTATGTCAACCAGGCTGGGTTGTCCCAGCGTCCGGTGATCCAGAGGTCGGCATAGAACGATTGCGAGACATAGGCGAACTCATCCACGAAGGGGGGTTCGGCGGTCAGATTCCACCCGAAAACCGTCAAGGCCAGCACGACCACGAGAACCGGCCCAGCCCAGTTTGGGGATTGGAGAATCGGTCGCAAACTCGGGAAAGAATGCGGGTTGGGCAAAGTGTAGGCCCTTATTTTGGGGGTGGAAGGCGTCAAGGACGGCCCAGTCTCGCCAACATTCGAGAAATCGCCGTGGTTTTTTGGCAACGGGTGGTTCATCGGCTAAGTTTGCTCGACGGGACGAGAAATCGACCTGTCCCCGGTCCTCACGGGATGGTCGAGTCGAGTGCTGAGCACCCGAGGCGACCGAACCGGAAGGTCCGAGGTCTCCCCCCAGAATACCGGATTCGGGTCATGTTGACTCGGGATTGGTTTTCGGGATCGGATCGGCACCTGCGAATTCACACCTACCGGGTACTGGCATGCGAACCCATTCGGGAATTCGTCGAGAGTGGACCTTGCCGAGAGTGATCTCGTCGAGCCAGGTTCACCACCCGACGAGCCTCCGCGCGGGTTGGAAACGGGTGATTTCGTTCGGTCGAATGCGATCGCTCTGGGGGCGGACGAGCTGGTGATGAGCCCAAGGTCGGGCTCGCCCTCGTACCAGGGCCCGACGATTCTGGGGTCGGAGAACACGATGGGATGGCACCAACGGACCGGCCCGGAGTCGCGACGCGAGGTGTCAGCAGACGGGAGTTCATCCGCGATGACGACGAATCGAAACTTGGCGGGAGGTCGCGATCGGCGGGCCTTCGCCTCTCGGAGCTGGCAGAGATCGCCCGGCCTGGCGCTGCTGGCGCTGGCTGGCTTCGCGATGATCCAGTCGGGTTGCCGATCCGGTGGTTGTTACGATTGCAACCTCGGTGCGAAAATCTCGAACGGGGTCCAGGCCCTGACCGCTCGTGTCACTAAACACTTTGAAGGCTGCGGCGCGGGGGTGTTCGGGGCCAGTGGCACCGAATGCGGTTGCGGCGCCGGGGAAACTTTTGTTGATTCCGGTACCCCGGTCATCTCTGGAGGCATCGTGTATCCGGCTCCCGGCACGATCGTGCCGCCGCCGGCGCTCGAACAGCCGCCCACTCAGCTCGAACCGATCCAATCGAGTTCGAGCAATCAACCAGTCGGAGCCAAAGGCGCCGCGAACCCGGCCTCTGGCCGAGGTTCGGCTTCCGGCGCGAATCCATCGTCGTACTCGACCATAGTTCCCAAGGGAACCGTTGCCCAGCGTCGAGGGACGGACGTCTATCGAGCGTTGCATTCGAGCCCGGAGAACTCGGGCTCGACCGATCTGCTCGATAACCTTCCCCCGGTTGATCTCTCGACGGAAGTGATGAAAGCCGCTTCGACGGCACCGAAGCCCGCGGCCGCCCCGCCGGCCGCCGCTGGTCCTTCGGCCAGCCCCGCGCCGACGGCCTCGACGGCTCCCAGCGCGGTCCCCGCAGCCACTCCGGCCCCCGCCCAGGACACCAACCCCCCACCCCCCGCCGAGAAAGTCTCGGCGGTGGAAGGGGCGGTCGGGATCTTGCCGCCGATTCCGACCACAGCACTGAATCAAGCACCGGGAATCCGGCACTATGCCTCGGTTGCCCCGTCCACTGCGGGAGGTTCGGCTCCTTCGATTGATGGCCTGGAATGGCTCAAGGAAAAAGGATATCGCACGTTTGTCGATCTGCGGAAACCCAGCGAAGTTGATCCAAATTTTGTCGAAGCGGTCAGTGATCGGAACATGGTTTACATTTCTCTGCCCATTCTGGCGAACCGTCTGGAACAGAACCGTCTGGCTCGTTTTGATGATCTGATGACGCTCTCGGAAAACCGGCCGCTCTACTTTTGCGATGCCGATGGAACCCGTGCCGGCCTGGTCTGGTACATCCACCTTCGAGCGGTCGTCCAGGAAGATTCGCAATCGGCTACAGCCAAGGCGGAAGAGATCGGTCTGACCGACGCCGAGGTCAGGCTTGCGGAGGCGTATCTGACGGCGAATCCACCGAAGGCCCGAGTCTCGACAGCCCGGGTCGCGCTGGCGACCTCGCCCGAACCTCGACCGACGGAACCGGCTCCGACTCCCACGCCGGCTGTCGCGCCTGAGCCGCCACCGGTCGTCGAGGCTCCTCGGTCGGCCTTACCCGGTGGTTCCGATCAAGTTCCCGCGAAGCTCGATCCAGCCCCCGCGCCGGTGCCCGCGACCGAAGCCACGCCATCGATGCTTCCGGGGGAGGATCGTCCCCAGGCGGCGAATACCGACGCCGAGCGGTTTCGCGACCCCGCGTTCTGGCGACCGATCGCGGCGTTCGTGATGGCCAGTATCGGCGTGCCGCTGGCCTACTGGAGCCACTCCGCGTTTACTTTCTCGCGTTCGACCCGTGTCCGGGCCAGTCTGCCGGGAGCGGTGCTTCCACCGTCAGAAACTCCGGCCGGGTCGGATGCTTGAAGCGTAAGGAATGGGCATGAAGCGCGATCCGAGGCTGACCATCAACCGCGGTCAGGATCGATCGAGCCCCGTATTTCCGATCGCCCACGATCGGTAAGCCGCGTGAAGCAAGCTGGACGCGGAGTTGATGCCCTCGACCGGTCGTGGGTCGAAGTTCGACGGTGATCGTGGCTCGATCACGGTCGAGGATCCGATAAGCGACGTTCGCTCGTTGGGCCAGGGCTGCCCCGGGTTTCGCCGTGGTGACGACGTTGGTTTGCTCGTTCTTGACCAGCCAGTCCTCCCACTCCCCGCCC
>JAJYCH010000120.1 GCA_021778575.1 Planctomycetota bacterium | reverse complement strand
GAGTTGTCTGGTCGACGCGCTGGCGGGTCGAATTTGCTCGAAGCATGGCGGACGCTGCCCGACCGAAGGAGAAGAACCCGCCGAGGTCAAGGGATCGGCCGGCGAGCCGCCCCCTTTGGGCTTTCCGATTCGCGGCTCGAAGGTCGTCGATGGCCGGGTGCTCCTTGAAGTGGCCAGCCTGGTCAAGGATCAGTCGCTCACGCCGATCTTGCCGAAGGAACCACCGCCCGACCTTCGACCCTATTTGAAGATGGTCGACGTCGCCTTCGTGATCGACACCACGGCGTCGATGCAGTCGACGATCGACGCGGCGCGGGCACTGGCCAAGGACCTGATCGCGACGGCGGCCCGGCGGTTCGGCGACGTCAAGCTGCGGTTCGCGCTCGTCGAGTATCGCGACGCCGACCCACGGTTCGGGTTCCGGACGCGGCAGGTCACCGGCTTCACCAGCGCCGAAGGGTTTCTCGCGGCGCTCAACCAGAGTCACGCGGCGAATCGCGGCGACGGCAGCGTCGATGAGTCGGTTCTCGACGGCCTGGCCGTCGCGCTTCCGGCTCAGCCCGGCGAACCGGCGAACGAGCACGTGAACTGGCCGACCGGACGCGCGGGGGAACTCGCGACCAAGATGATCGTGCTCCTCGGTGACGCTCCCGACCACGCGCGCGACCTCGACCGCGTGAAGCTCGTGGCCGGTCAGGCGAAAGCGGCGGGGATCACGATCGCCACGGTCGCCATCGATCGACCGGGGATGCTCTCGAAGGACGAAGCCGCGCGCTATCGCGACCAGTGGCGGACTCTGGCCGAGGATTCCTACCGACCGCTCGACAAGGCGACCGGGTTCGCCGGTCCCGTCGCTCCGGTGACGGCGTCACTCCAGGACGGCGACAAGCTGGTCGAACGACTTCAAGAGGTGATCGACGACCGGGTCGAGCACGCCCGGACGATCGCCGCGCTCGCCGCGGCCGAGGCCGAAGGGAAGCTCGGCGAGTACGTCAACAGCCAGGGGTTGACGCTCGACCGGGTCGCGCCGGTGCTCGTTGACCTCCACCGAGGCGACGCGGCTCGCGAGGCCCGTCCCGACCCCCGGCTCAATGGTCGGAAGGCCCCGTCGGTCCGCAAGGGATGGATCGCCGAGACGATCGACAATCACCCGATGGTCGCGATCGAAATCCTGATGTCGCCGGCCGAGCTGAAGACGCTGATCGCCGAACTGACTCAGCTTCAGCAGGCCGCGTCGGGCACCGCGCGCGACCTCGGTGAACTGCTCCAGATCGGCAACGCCGCGGCATCGGGCGAGACCTCGTTCCTCGCCGCCGACCGAGGCTCGCGAACCTTCGCCGAACACCTCCGGCGTCGCCAGGGGCTGCCGCCGCCCCGCCCTGGAAGCTTGCTCGCGCGGAGCCAGTCCGACCTCTTACGCTCCGACGACCTGACCCTGGCGGCGCTCGACGCCAAGCTCCGCGCCAGTCTCTTGCAGCTCACCAGAAGATTGCAAGCCCCCGACTGGAACGACCCACGCCGGACGATCGACGGCATGGCGCTTGTCCCTTACGAATCGATCGACTTCTGAGATCATTGGCTCGCGCACTTTCCAGCCCAGGGCGATGAATTGGCACGGCTCTTGCTTTGAATTTCTGGCGTGGAACCCAACATTCCTTCAACCAGGGAGCAGAGTCATGTCCAACCTCAAAGATAAGGTCGAAGAAGGCGTCGAGAAGTTCAAGGACGGCGTCGAGCACGCCGCGAACAAGGTCGAGGAAGGCGTCGAGAAGGCCGGCCACAAGATCAAGGAAGGCGCCACCGCCACCGGCAACAAGATCAAGGAAGCCGGTCAGCACGTCAAGGACGCCGGCCACAAAGCCGACTGATCGACGAGCCCACGAATCTCTCGATCCCCGAAGATAGCCAAAGACGACAGGCCCGCGCTCTCGATCAAGAGCGCGGGCCTGTTCGTGCTTCGGGTGTTCAACAACGGATGACCATCACTTCAACGGTTTGATCCAGATGTTGCGGTACTGAACCGTGTTGCCGTGGTCCTGGAGCATGATCGGTCCGCTCTCCCCCTCGGCGATCCCACCGATCCCGCCCGGCGTGGGCGAGATCTCCTTATCGTCGATGATCGTCAGTCCGTTCTGCACGACGGTCAATCGCGCTTTCTTGACGACCTTGTTCCCGTCGCGCTTCGCGGCGTGAAAGGTGATGTCGTAGGTCTGCCACTGAAGCGGCGGCTTGCACGCGTTGACCGCCGGAATGATCTGCTGATAGATCGCGCCGCAATCATTGCTTTGTGGCTTGAGACCATACGAGTCGAGCACCTGAAGCTCGTAGTTGCCTTGCAGGTAGACGCCGCTGTTGCCGCGCGCCTGCCCCCTGGCGTCGGGCATCAAGGGAACCTGAAATTCGAGATGGAGCTGGAAGTCGCCGAACTTCTCCAAGGTCTGGATGTTCCCCTTGCCGACGGTGATCACTCCATCGACGACCGGCCACGAGGCAACGGTTTTCCCATCCGACTTGACCCAGGCTTCGAGCGACCTGCCGAGCAGAACCGTCGCCCCTTCGGCAGGCTTCAAGCCGAGTGTCTTGTCATTGGGTTGAGTGTCCTCGCCAAGGCTCGGTCGAGCCTGACCAGCGCAGAGCGCGAGAACCACGATCAGCCAGTGCGTTCGCATGATGATCCATCTCCCTGTGATGTGCGAAGTTGTCCGCGCGATAACGATCGAGGTCCGCCGAGAAGCAGACCCGTCGCGTCGACCCCAGCGAAAGTGTACCGACCGCGCGAGCCGGAAGGTAGTCCGCGATGAACGACCACGGCGCCGTTCAACACGTCGCGCTGAACCCTCGATGAGGCGCGAGCGAACCACGAGACACGAGCCAGGGCGCCGCGCTCGACCGCGCCGACGCGTCGATCACAAAAAAATTCGCGACGGTTGACGGAATTTTTTTTGAGCCTCGCGAATGCTCATCCATTGCGAGCGTCAGCGCGAACAAGGTCCCTTGCGCTGCGCGAGGTGGCCGCGGACGGATCGAGAAAAACCCCAAAAAAACAGGGGAAAACGCGAGTATACGTCCGTCGAAAAATCATTTTTGTATACAAATGGATTACGATTCAAAAAATCTGTTTTATTGCTCATTTAATGATTTTATTGCCGTTTACAACGGAAAAACCCCGAAAAACCAGCAAAATCGGTGAATGGGGGATCTTCTTCGTCTTCCCCCGCGTGATATATTTCGCTAAGTATTTTCCAGAGAGAGATCGGTCGACTGAAGCCGGTCTCCATCATGGTGTCCTCGGGTTGGAGGTTTGAGAACCGATGGCGGTCAAGAAGAGCAAGCCGGCAGAGACAGCGGCCAAGAAGGCCCCCTCGAAGAAGCCCGCGACGAAGCCGAAGAAAGCTCCGGCCGCGACGGCGAAGGCGAAGGCGACGACTCCCGCAGTCGCTCCGGAAACCTCGGTCAAGGCCGCTGCCCCCAAGAAGGCCGCCGCCACGAAGGCCGCTCCCAAAAAAGCGGCTCCGGTCGTCAAGCTGACCGAGAGTCAGCTCAAGTTCCTCAAGCAGATCCAGGACGCGAAGGAGGGTTTCCTGACCGCCAAGAAGGCCGAGCTGAAGACGATCGAGGCGCTGCTCGGCAAGAAGCTGGTCAAGAAGGGCGCCAAGGACAAGGCCAGCGGCAACTTCCGTTACACCGTCTCCAAGGCGGGCGAGAAGCACCTCTCCACGCAGCCCGCCGTCTGACTCATCGGACCGGCTCGATCGAAGACAAAGACCTCGGGCGAGGTGCTCGCCCGAGGTCTTGTCGACGATCGATCGATCGAGGTCATCCCCACATCACGTCCGATTCATGATTCAATTGAGAGCCTCGCCGAAGCCAGGGCAGTCTGTCGGTCGTCGCGATCCGCTTGCCGACCTCGATCAGCGCGACCTGATAACGACCGGGGGATCGTCGGGCCGGAATCGATCGGCTCCCGGCCGAGGTCGAAGCTTGGGGTTGTCAAATCCGGTCGGTCGATTATCATGCGACGCCGACGGAGAAGCACGCCGCGACGATCTCCGGATGCGACCTGGGATGAGAGTCGCAATCAAGGCGGGAGGGGATGGTCCCTTCGCCGACCCTCCGATTAGTTCCTATCGCCATGGATGGCGGGGTAGGACCGAGGCATGCAGGGCGATCGACCGTACTTATCTGGCCTTCTCGGTCTGGCGCTGGCCGGCTCGATCGCCGGGTTCTCGGGCTGTCTCAGTCCCGGCATGATGAAGTTTCGCGGGACCACCGCGGCCAGCTTCATGCGGACGATCGAGGAGAGCAAGGACCCCAACGCTCGGTACTTCGCGTACGACAAGCTCGCCGCGTCGCGAACCTATGAGAACGACGAACAGAAGACCCGAGCCGCGACGCTTCTGACCGCGAAGCTCAAGAGCGGATCAGAGCCGATCGCCACCCGGGCGATCATCTGTCGAACTCTGGGAATGCTCGGCAAACCGGTGGCTCGCCAGGTGATCCTGACGGCGACCAACGACGAAGACCCACTGGTTCGCGCCGAGGCCTGTCGAGCGCTGGGTCGCGTCGGTCGGCCCGAAGATGGGACCATCCTTGCCCGGATCATGATCCTCGACAATGGCTCGATCGAATCAAGGGTCGCCGCCGTGGAGAGCCTCGGCGACCTGAAGTCCACCGATCGCCGGATCTATGAATTGCTCGTGCAGGGGATGGAGGATCCGCAGCCGGCCGTCCGGGTCGCCTGCCTGAAATCGCTCCGAGCCATCAGCGGCAAGGACTTCGGCGTCGATCCCCTGGCCTGGAAGAAGTTCGTCGACGACACGAACCCCAAGCCCGCCACCCCTGCCCCGCCCGAGCCGGCAATCGACCCGCTGCCCAAGCTGCCCGACTCGGTCCGCGAGCTCCCCGAGATCCGCTGACGGTGTGCCCGGATTTTCTGGGGCTGACGTGCTCTCGGAGCGACTGGTTCTCTGGAGTGCGAGGCATCGTCGCGAAGCTCCAGGTTGAGGACGAGCCGAGCCCCCCGGAAGAGTTTGGTACTCCCTTCGCAGACGGTGCCAACCTGAGACGAAGCCCCTGCTCTGTCCAGTGGCTCGACATCCTGCGATAATCATCAAGACGCGAACCGAGACAACCTGGCCCGTGTCGCCTGGATGATCGATCGGTCTGGGCGGTTGCCGTTTTCTGGGCGAGGTCCGAGTCAGGGTCATGGATACGCATACGCTGGAGTTGCTTGAATTCGACAAGGTCCGCGCCCTCGTGGCGGCCCAGGCAGCCTGTTCGCTCGGCAAGGAAGCCGCCTCGAAGCTCGAACCGAGTCTCGACCCCGCCGAGGTCCGCGACCGTCAGGCGCTCACCACCGAGATGGCCGATGCCCTGTCGGCCGGACTCGTCCCGCCGTTCGGCGGCCTCCACGATATCCGGGCTCTCGTCCGGCGCGCCCAGGTCGGCGGACTTCTCGATCCCGAGGAACTGGCCGGTATCGTCGATTCGCTCAAGGCCATCGCCAACCTCGCCGCCTGGCTCGACCGGATCGGCGACGAGTTCCCCAGACTGGGCGCGATGAGGCGCGAGGTCGGCCAGTTCGAAGGCGTTTGCAACGCCATCGAGTCCTGTATCGACGAGCGCGGCAAGATCCTCGACACCGCCAGCCGGAGACTGGGCGCGATCCGTCGCGAGATGTCCCAGGTCGAGGACCGGATCAAGGAAACGCTCACGCGGATGCTCCGCTCGAACGAGATCAAGCGAATCCTCCGCTATCCCAACTTCACGATGGTCGGCCATCACTACGTCTTGCCGATCGCCAAGGAACACCGGGGCGAGATCCAGGGATCAGTCCACCGGACCAGCGCCAGCAACGAGACCGTCTACGTCGAACCTCAGGCGATCGCCGAGCAATCGGCGCAGCTCTCGTTCCTTCTCGCCAAGGAAGCCAAGGAGATCCGCCGGATTCTCCGCTGGCTGAGCGCCCAGGTCGGCCAGGTGGCCGACTCGCTGCTGGGCACGCTCGAAACCCTCGCCGAACTCGACCTGATCTTCGCCCGAGGCCGCTTCAGCCTCGACTATCGCCACACCCCGCCCGACTTCAACAACGACGGCAAGCTCAGCCTCCGAGGGGCCAGGCATCCGCTGCTCGAAGCGCTGTTCCGCAAGCAATCGACCACCGTAGGGTCCGCTGTGCGGACCGTTCTGGATGATTCGGTTGAACCAGAAAACGGCAACACACAAACGGTCCGCACAGCGGACCCTACGGAGCCTCGGACCGTCACGCCGATCGATGTTCATCTCGGCTTGAAGTTCAAGATGCTGGTCGTCACCGGGCCGAATACCGGCGGCAAGACGGTGGCGCTGAAGACCGTGGGCTTGCTCGCGGTGATGGCTCAAGCCGGCTTGCATATCCCCGCCAATCAAGGTTCGCAGTTGCCCTTTTTTGATGATGTGCTGGCCGATATCGGCGACGAGCAGAGTCTCGAACAATCGCTCTCGACCTTCTCGTCACACATCCGGCGAGTCTCGTCGATCTTCGCGCGGGCGACCGAGAAATCGTTGATCTTGATGGATGAGATGGGAGCCGGGACCGACCCCGCCGAAGGGGCGGCACTCGGTCGAGCGATCCTCGACGAGATCGACTCGGTCGGCAGTCTGGCGATCGTCACCACGCACATCGGCGACCTCAAGACCTACGCCTTCACCAACCCCCGGGCCGAGAACGCGGCCGTCGAATTCGACCTCGAAACCCTCCGCCCGCGCTACCGTCTGCACATCGGCGACATCGGTCAGTCGAACGCCCTCCAGATCGCCCGACGGTTGAACCTGCCCGAGCATCTCGTCGCCCGAGCCTCGAAATATCTCGCCGAAGGCCAGGGGAAACACCTGCCCGAGATGGAGATCGTCCAGAAGCTCCGCAAGGACGCCGAGGACGCCCATCAAGCCGCACTCGCCGCGCAGGCCGAGGCCGACCGGAGCCGCGACGCCTTGAACGTGAGACTCGGCGACCTCCAGAAACAGGCCGAGAACGACGCCCGACTCGTCGAAGCGAGAGCCCGCCTCCAGCCCGGCGATAGAGTCGTCGTCCCCCGCTTCGGCTACGACCGACCCGGCCGGATCGTCAAACTGGATGTTCGCAAAAAGACCGCGACCGTCTCGATCGGCATGATGAAGTGGGACGTCGCGATCGACGAACTGATCCCCCAGATGATCCGCACGCCCGAGGTCACCGGACCGAAGGACAAGCCCACCCTGGCCGGAACCAAACACGGCAAGCGGATTGATGATTTCGAGGAGTGATCGAGCAAGTCAATTGCCAATTATGGACATTTAAATTCATACCAATCCCGTAGGGTAGGGCTTGCCCTGCCGTTCCGGGTCTGGCGATCGAGCACACGTAGGGTCCGCTGTGCGGACCGTCCATTGTGCCATGGAAACGACGATTCCGGCTGGAAATCAGGGGCGACACCGACGACCACGGTCCGCACAGCGGACCCTACAAGGATCGACGCGTTCTCTGGATAAGAAGCCTTTCAGCATCTTTTCCCAAAATCCCAGGAAATCTGTGTTCGAACTCGCGCGATCAAGCTGAATGTGTTCTCGACCGGACCAAGAACCATTCACCTCGATCGCGAAGGAGTTTATCGTGCCCACCTCCGAAGCCCGCGTCCGCGCTAACCAGCAGAACAGCCTCAAGAGCACCGGGCCGAAGACCGCCGAAGGGAAGGCCGTTTCTCGGGCCAATGGCCTCAAGCATGGCCTGACCGGTTCGGGCGTCGTCATGCCGGACGAGGATCGGAATCAAGTCGACCAGCGTCACGCGGCGCTTCAGGCCGAGCTTGCCCCCAAGTCTTGTCTGGGCGCGATCATGGTCCAGCAAATGGCCGCGCTGTCGGTTCGGATGGAACGGGCGGTGAAGCAGGAAGCGAAGGCGATCGCCAATCGCGTGCGGCACGCGGCCGAGGAATTCGACGAGGCCCGGATCGAAGCCGCCGAGCAACTGCTCGAAGCGATCGCCGACGACCCTCGGCGCTCCGTCCGAAAACTGCGGAAGTCACCCGAAGGCATCGACCTGATGATCCGAGCCTGGGAGGACCTCTGGGGCGACCTGAACCAGAGCCCTCGGCCGCTCTGGACTCCTGCCCATCAAGCGAAGGCCGAGAACCTGGCGGGTTACCGGGTCGACTCCGAGCCCGGGTTGAAGATCAAGACACTCTCGGATGCGATCCGAGGCGTGGCCGAGCACGACGGCGGCGCGGAACGGGCGAAGGAACGGCTGCTCGAACGGATCGAGGCCGAGATCGTCGAGCTGGAAAATCACTTCGAGACCCTCGACTTCGAGACGATCGCCCTCGACCGCGCCGAGGCCGGCGATCGCGCGCTCTTTGATCCCTCACGCGAAGCGATCCTGGCCCGGCGGTACGAGTCGGAAGCCAGCCGAAAATTCTTCCAGGCGCTCAAGCAGTTCCGCCAGGCCGAGGCCGAGTTCGCCGAACGAGCCGAGACCGCCCCGACCGAGCAAACCAGCGACGCATTGGCTTCGTCTTGGGAACGAGAGCCGCGAAGCCGCTCCGCCGAGCCCAGAGAACCCGAACCAGCCCCGGCAACCCCTCGGGCCACCTCGACAACGGCCGGCAACGGTGGTCGCGGCTCGGAAGTCACAGGCAAAACGGCCGCCACGTGCCCGATCGAGCAGTCCTGATCGGGGCTCCGAGGTGACCGCCAGGATCGCAGTGCGCGCCGATTATATAATCAATAAACACATGAAGATTAAATCAGGAATGTTCGTGATGGGGTTTGCTCCGGTATCGGCCCGAATTTGTCGAGGATCGGTCGTGGTTTCAGGTCGCGCACAATCCCGCCAGATCGCGAATCGCGGCTTGAGCAACGGGGCTCGGGCAGGACCAGACCAGGAAGAACAGGGCTTGCCTGGCCCAGCGCTGGGCGGGTTCCTCGCGGAGGAACCCCGAGCCTTTTCGCGCTGTCAGATAAGCCTGCGTGAGCTTCAGGACAAGGGCGTTGGCTTGCCCTCGGACCGTTGCGGGGGAGAGGGCTCCCGGGTCGTTTCGCGCGGTCGCCATCAGGTCGTCGCGGAGCTTTTCCCAGGCATCGCGGAGCGCTTCGGCCGGCTCGACCAGGTCGTCGCGACCGGCGGCTTCGAGCCCCTTGAGCGCCGCCAGGGCTTGCCCGAGCGCCAGGGCCGACGTCTCCAGGCCGCCGGTTCCGGACGTCGACGGGTTGGCCATCACGTCGGGCATCGGGCCGACCAGAAGGTCGTCCTCAAGCACCTCGACCCCGTCGCAA
>JAJYCH010000119.1 GCA_021778575.1 Planctomycetota bacterium | reverse complement strand
GCCAACTTCAACACCCAGGTGGGCTCTTTTTAGACGATCAGGGTGGGCTCTTTTTACACGATCATTTCCAGGGGACCATGATCCGGGACGAAATGCGGTTTTGGTTCGGTGATTTCCAGCTTGACATCCAATTCCGTCTCAAGATCGATCGTCATCTGATCGAGATGCATGCCGTAAAGCCGAACAGGTGATTCGGGTTGATATGTGAGAAACGAAGATTTCTGAGCCGATGTAAATTGAAGACCTGTCTGAAGCCCTTGCCCTTCGGACTCCAGGAGTGATAAGTTCAGGTTTAGATCGAGAACGGGCAGCCGCTCAATACTCAGTTGAAATGTTCCGTACTTCTCATTCTTGAAGTGAAAAACCGCGTGCCGACTCACCTCCAAGGCATGATGATTCCGGAATGAATCAATCACAAATTCGACAGTCGGGCTTTCCGGCTTCTGAGAGTTGAGCCAATAATCGATACTTCGACAGTAGACCTCCGCGACATTCCCGGCTCGATTGATCCGAAATTGACCCGCCGCTCCGATGTCTTGCCCGAAAACAAAGGAGGCGTGAGAACTATAATTCCCGCGCTTGACCCGGAATTTGCCCAACTGATCCAAAACGAATGAGTAGTAACCAGCTTCGAGAGGAAGGTTTTCCTCATATGGCTCAAATACCTCAACTTGAACATTGACTCCGCGTTTTCTACTTCGATAGAGACGAGGTGGTCGCCTCATCAGCGAGAATGACTTCCGGCTCGACCCAATTTTTTCCATATCGCGAATCATAATAAATCGATTGGGAAATCAAGGATCAAGTTCTTCATCTACTGGATATTATACATTCCTGTTTTGGCAGAAGAAATCGCTCATTCAACCGTAACACTCTTGGCCAGGTTCCTCGGCTTATCGATGTCGCACCCTTTGATCCGCGCCACGTGATACGCCAGAAGCTGCAACGGCACGACCGCGAGAAGCGGTTGCACGACTTCGAGCACGTCGGGAATCGGCAGGAAGAAATCCGCCAGAGCGGCAAGCTCCTCGTCTCCGTCGGTCCCGACCGCGATCACGGGCCCCATCCGGGCCCGGACTTCTTCGATATTGCTCAGTGTCTTGGAATGCAGCGACCCTCGGGGAGCGACGAAGACGCTGGGTGTCTCGGGGTCGATCAGGGCGAGTGGTCCATGTTTCATCTCGGCCGTTGGATACCCCTCGGCGTGAATATAGCTGATCTCCTTGAGCTTCAGCGCCCCTTCGAGCGCGACCGGAAAATGCAGATCGCGACCGAGATACATCACGCTCCGCGCCTGGCTCAGCCTTTCGGCGGCCTCGATGATCTTCAGTTCGGTCGCGAGGACCCTGGTGAGAGCTTCCGGGACTTTTTCCAGTGCCTCGACGACCGCGAGACCATCGGTGAACGACAACTGGCGCAGTCGTCCCAGATGAAGCGCCAGCAAGGTCAGCACGGCCACCTGCGCCGAGAACGCCTTGGTACTGGCCACTCCGACCTCAGGCCCGGCATGGAGGTAGATCCCGCCATCGGCTTCGCGGGCGATGGTCGAGCCGACGACGTTGCAGATCGCCAGGGTGGGATGCCCGCGTCGCTTCGACTCGCGGAGAGCCCCCAGGGTGTCGGCCGTCTCGCCCGACTGACTCAGGACGAAGACAAGAGTCCGGTCGTCGAGGGGTGCGTTCCGATAGCGGAATTCACCGGCGTACTCGACTTCGACCGGTAGATTCGCCAGACGTTCGATCAGGTACTCGCCAACGAGAGCCGCGTGCCAGCTCGTGCCGCAGGCCACCAGAACCACGCGACGGACCCGCCGGAGCTGGCGAGGCGTCATGTTCAGGCCACCAAACGCGGCGGTCCCTTCGCCGCGTCGGAGCCGTCCCCGGCAGGCGTCGCGAACGGTCTCAGGCTGCTCGTGGATCTCCTTCTGCATGTAGTGAGCATGATTCCCGAGTTCCGATGCAACGGGCGACCAGTCAATCCGGTCGATCCGAGGTGTGATCGAACCTCGCTCGCGATGGCGGATCTCGAAATCGGTCGGCGTGAGCCGGACTACCTCATCGTCCTGGAGGTAGGCCACGCGAGCGGTATGCGGAGCGATCGCTGCGGGATCGCTCGCCAGGAGATGCTCGTTGTCGCCGAGCCCAACTACAAGCGGGCTTCCCAACCTCGCGCCGACGATCTGACCGGGACATCGGGGGCTGACGACGGCCAGACCATAAGTCCCTTCGAGCTTAGGCAAGACGCGCTGAACGGCCTCGTAGAGATCATCGCCATCACCAAGTTCGACGGCGATCAGGTGCGCGATCACTTCGGTATCGGTCTGGCTCCGGAAGACTACTCCGGCGGCTTCGAGATCCTGTCGAAGGGCGGCGTGATTCTCGATCACCCCGTTATGCACCACCGCGACCGTCCCCTCTCCCGTTCCGCCGACATGGGGATGGGCGTTCCGGTCGTTCGCCGGCCCATGCGTGGCCCAGCGAGTATGGCTGATCCCGCAGGAACCGATCGCGGGAAGTTCGCCAAGCGACTCCTCAAGCGCCTTGACCCGCCCTGCTTTCTTGCGGACGGCCATCCGAGACCCGTCGAGGATCGCGACTCCCGCACTGTCGTAGCCGCGATATTCCAGACGACGAAGACCGGCCAGGAGGACCGGGCCGGCCGGGTCTGAACCGGTGTATCCGACGATTCCGCACATCGGTTGGACCTCCCTGATCCGACGAAACCAGCTCAATCATGTCTTCAACGAGAACGGCGTGAAGTCGGTGCCGACGTCGTAATAGTCCTCATGCTCGGCACGCTTCAGAAAGCCGACGATCTTGTAGGTCAACGGCGTGGCGACAACTTCCCAGCCGACCTTCAAGCAATAATTGGTCATCAGAACCTGGGTCAACCGCTGCTGATCCCAGATTCCCAGAAACGCGATCGGATAAAAGATCAACGAATCCGCCAGCTCACCGACCATCGTCGAGCCGATCGTTCGCATCCAGAGCCAGCGCCCCGAGGTCTTCACCTTGATCTTGGCCAGGACGAACGAGTTGACGAATTCACCCACGAAAAACGCGGTGATCGAGGCCACGACCACCCGAGGAGCGTTACCAAAGACGGTCTTGAACGCCGACTGACCGGTCCACTTCGGGTCGGCCGGAAGGTAGATGACAATCGTACTCATCGCCGAGGCGAAAATGATTGCCGAGAACCCCGCCCAGACCACCTTCCGGGATCGAGCGTACCCATAAACCTCCGTCAGAATATCGCCGAACAGATAGCTGATCGGAAAAAAAAGGACTCCCGCGCCGAACACGAATGAATAGCCGCCGAGGTCGAGCATCACTCGCTTCTGCGCCGAGATCAGGTTGGAACAGATCAGGATCGTACAGAACGCCGCCATGATGAAGTCGTAATACTTGTACGTCCGGGGACCGCCCTTGCCGGCAAAATCGGCATCCGGGTCGACTTCGAGGATCTTTTCGATCAACCCCTGATCTTGGGAGGTCTCTTCCCCCTGGATACTCATCGCGGATTCCTTCAATCAAGATCGCGGGGCGGCCGCGGTGTTGGTCGGGAAAAAACAAGGCCGGCGACCACGAACGCGAACCCGATCCCCATCCCCAGATAGAGGGGATATTCGAGGGGAATCCCCACAAAAGTACGCCCCTGATCGCGGATCTTGAGAAGAAAGATCAGACAGATCACTTCGATCAACGGGCCAAACAGTCGGAAGGTCACCGCGGTCCGGGCAGTCATCGCCATCGTCCGAGAGGTCTGGTTTGCAACGGATCGACCGAAGCCAAGGGCATGATGGTACCGGGAAACGATCCGATTCGCCAGCAGGGACGAGGGCGCTGGTCGGTCGCGGACCTGATTGATCGGGAGAGAACCGCCTTCACCGAATTCTTGAGTCTGTTCTTGCGTTCAGTGCGCGAGAGGCTCATAATCAGTCCGATCAATCCATTTGGCGACGCAATATGCTCCGAGGCTCGGATGTCCCTGGCTCTGACCCGAAAAGCGCAACGCAAGAATTTCGGCGACTTCCAGACGCCCCCGGCGCTGGTGTCGGCGATCCTTGACGTGCTCGCCGGCTTCGCCGAGCCACCATCTCGCGTTCTCGAACCAACGTGTGGAATCGGACGCTTCATCGCCGGGATACTGGATCGTGACCAGGTTCCTGCTGAGATTCTCGGTCTCGAAATCCAGGCCGAACATGCCGCGATCGCTCGATCAATCGTCGATCCAACCGGTCCGACCCGGGTCCAGATCACGATGGCCGACCTCTTTGGAGTCGACCTTCGGCATGACCTCAACTGGTCCAGTTCCGGCCCGCTCCTGGTCGTGGGGAACCTTCCCTGGGTCACGACGGCTGGCCTGGGAGCGACGGGAGGCCAGAACGGTCCTGCCCGGACGAATCATCGGCGTCATCGAGGGATCGACGCACTCACCGGAGAATCCAACTTTGATATCTCCGAGGCTATCTGGATCAAGCTGATTCGCGAACTCGCCGACGAGCGGCCGACGATTGCGTTACTTTGCAAGACCGCCGTCGCTCGAACGATCCTGGGATCGATCGCCCGGGATAAGCTGCCGATCATCCGGGCAAGTCTCTGGAAAATCGACGCGAAACGCTGGTTTTCGGCCGCCGTTGACGCTTGTTTATTTCGGGTCGAGGTCGGTGGAGGTCGGCAAGCAACGACAGCCGAGGTGTTCAGCGATCTCGCGGCGACACTTCCGGAGTCGATACTCGGGCTCGGAGATGGTCCGATCATCGCCAACCAGGCCAGTTACAATCGGGTCGCGTTTGCCGACGGTGAGTGTCCGCTCCAGTGGCGTCAAGGGATCAAGCACGACGCATCGGCCATCATGGAACTGATCCAGAGTCCGGACGGCTCCTTGCGAAATCGACTTGGCCAGGTCGTCGAGGTTGAGCCGGAATACGTTTATCCGCTCGAAAAAGGGACGGACCTGGCCGGTTCTCGTCGCGAACGGCCGCTGCTCGGCGTGATTGTCACCCAGACCCGGCTCGGCGACGACACGGCGGATCTGGAACGGCGAGCCCCTCGGCTCTGGGCCTATCTCCAGCAACATCGAGAGGTTTTTACTGGTCGCAAGTCATCGATCTATCGCGGTCGCCCCCCGTTCGCGATGTTTGGCGTGGGGGACTACACCTTCGCCCCCTTCAAGGTCGGCATCTCGGGTCTGCACAAGAAACCTCGGTTCCGTCGGCTCGACCCGGTCGCCGGCCGACCGAAACTACTCGATGACACGTGTTACTTCTTGCCCTGCGGGACCGAGGAACAGGCGGAACTATTGGTGCAGGTCCTGAACGGCCCCGTGGTTCTGAGCTTGCTCGACTCGCTGATCTTTCCTGATTCCAAGCGACCGGTTACCAAGAAGCTACTCCAGCGCATCAACCTTTTCGCGATTCTTTCCGAAGCGGGATTAGCGGATCGCTGGCAGCCCCATTGGGGACAGGAGTGGTCGGTTCGTCCCGCTCGCCCGAAACGGATTTGATTGGCCTGGAAGAGGTGAAATGATGGCCTTCGCAACGATCAATTACTTCAGTCATTCTTTGGGCAAGGCGTCGTCGGTCAACGTGATCTTTCCCGACGACCCCAAGATTGCTCGGCCCTGGTCGGTTTTCTACCTGCTTCACGGTCTCTCGGACGATCACACCATCTGGCAGCGTCGGACCAGTATCGAACGCTATGTCGAGAACCTCCCCTTGATGGTTGTCATGCCTGACGGCGGTCGCGGTTGGTACACGAACGCGGTTGAGGGATACGCCCATGAAGATGACCTGATCAAGGATATCATCGGCCTGGTCGACCGGACATTTCCCGTCAAGGCCGAGCGCGGCGGTCGGGCGATTGGCGGGCTTTCGATGGGCGGCTACGGCGCGATCAAGATTGGCCTGAAGCATCACGAGATGTTCGCCAGCGTGAACTCTCATTCCGGAGCACTCGGCTTTCTCCGGGGCGACCTCGAAAAATCGAAGCAGTTGAGCTCGGAATTCACGAGGATCTTCGGCAAGAGCCCCTCCGGCGGCCCGGAAGATCCCTTCGCGATCATCGAGACTCTCGACCACGGTCGAATTCCCTCGCTCCGGATTGACTGCGGGACCGAGGATTTCCTGCTCGACCAGAATCGATCGTTTCATCAGCAACTCGAAAAGATGAAGTTCGCCCACGAGTACGCCGAATATCCCGGCTCCCATAACTGGGCTTACTGGGATTCGCACGTCCGCGAAGCCATCACGTTTCACGTCAAGAACCTAAAGTTAGGGGGAGAGGCCGCGAAGAAGGGCTGATCGCCCGACCGAGACGCCCGGCCTTTTTACGGAGGAATTCGAGCCGTGCTCCGCGAACTTTGTGTCCAGAACCTCGCGCTGATCGAAGACGCGAGGATCGACCTGAAATCGGGCTACTGTGCCTGGACCGGCGAGACGGGTGCCGGTAAGAGCCTACTCCTCACCGCGCTCGGCCTGGTTCTCGGCGGTAAGGCTTCGAGCGAACTGGTTCGCAAGGGGAAAGAGGAAGCCCGGGCCTCCGCCGTCTTCGATCTCGGCGCACCCTCGCTCAGATCCGACCTTGAAGCCATCCTCGACGGAGCAATCGATGACGACCAGATGATTCTGACCCGGCGGATCTCCGCGCAAGGACGGTCGGTTTGCCATGTCAACGGCCTGCCCGTGCCGCTCTCGACCGTGAAAACGCTCGGGGAACGTCTGGTGAACATCCACGGCCAGCAGGAAACCCGGGCGCTACTCGACCCCTTGCGGCAGCGTGATTTACTCGACGCCTTTGGTGATCTGGGATCGCTTCGGGAGACCTATCAGAGTCATCGGAAAAACCATCAGTGTCTGCTCGATCGGCGGTCGCGGTTACTGATCGACGCCGCGAATCTGGAACGCGAACGGGCCTTGTTGACGTTCGAGCGTGACGAACTCGCCCAGGCCGAACCCCAGATTGGCGAGTACGACGACCTCGTCCGCGAAGCGCACCGACTGGCAAACGCCGATGAGGTTCGTTCGGCCGCGCTCGCTGGTTATGCCTGTCTCTACGAATCGGACCGATCGGCGCAAGGGCTTCTGGAAGAGGTCGCTCGAAAGCTCGCACCGCTCTGCGAGGCCGTGCCGGAATTTGCCGACGCATCCGCCGATCTCTCACGCCTCGCCGACGAGACCCGCGAGATCGCTTACGCACTCCGCCAGTTTGCCCAGCATGTCGACGACGACCCTAGCCGACTCGACGAGGTTGAAACACGACTGGCACTCTATCGCCGACTCTCCACCCGGTTTCGGTGTTCGGCTGACGACCTGGCCGGACGTCTCGCGGAAATCGAGTCGAAGCTCGCCCGTCTCGACGGACTCGACGCCGGCCTGGTGGCGCTCGATGCCCCGATCACGGAGGCCTGGGCCGAGGTCCGCGATTCCGGAGCGGCCTTGAGCACGGCCCGAGATCGCGTCGGCCAGAAATTCGCCCGAGCCGTCCGCGCGCAGATGAAGGGCCTTGGCCTCGACCAGGCCCGGCTGACGATCTCGATCGAATCCGAGCCGTTCGCCGAGAATCCCTTCACTTCGGCCGGTCCGGACCATGGCGTGGACCGAGTGGAATTTCTGTTCGCCCCGAATCCCGGAGAAGATCCCCGGCCCTTGCGCAAGATCGCATCGGGCGGCGAGATGTCGCGCGTCATGCTTGCCGTGAAGACTTCACTTGCGGCGGCCGATCCTGTCCCAACGCTGGTGTTCGACGAGATCGACACCGGAGTCGGCGGCCGACTTGGAGCGGCACTCGGTCGAAAGCTGGCGGACCTCGCGCAACACCATCAGGTGATTTGCGTGACTCATCTTCCGCAAATCGCCAGCTACGCGACTCACCAGTGGATCATTCGCAAGCAGACCGACCGGGGTCGGACCCGGACGATGATCACTCCCCTGGCCGAGGAGGAGCGTGTCGAGGAAATCGCGGCAATGCTCCGTGGAGAGTCCGCCGCGGAAGGAACGCGTCAGGAAGCTCTGTCGATGTTGATCGAGGCCCGCGGACTTCGTTGAAATTCGTCGCAAGCCATCGACGAAATCCGGTTGTTCACCGTTTCGATCCCGGCTCCTCGAATCGCCCGAGCATCGCGACGAGCGCCCGGAGATAGCCGACCGAGCTGGCCAGCCAGTCGAGGTCGCGATCGGCCCAAGGGATCGATTCAACAAGCTCCGGACGGACCAGCGAACCTTCGGCGAAGCGCCGTTCGCATTTAGCGGCAAGCCTCACCACGGCGGCGAGTGATTCGGGATGTAAATCAGGAAAAAACGCCAACCATTCCTTATCGAAAATCGGCAGGTCGTATGTCCTGGGATGCAGCTCGATGGAAAGCATGAGCGATGGGTTGGAGCGGTGAAGCAGACTCAGCAGATCCGGCATCGGCAAAATCCCCGAGCCCACGGGTCGGGCCTGCCAGCACAGACCTCGCGGTGTGAAGGCAAGCACAGCGTCCTTGACATGGACGGCCAGAACCCGGTCGGCCAGAATTTCGAGTGCCCCGAGCGGGTCTTCCAGCCGCATCGGCAAATTCCCGGTGTCGAGTGTCACTCCGATGATTTCCGGCTCAAAAACGTCCAGAAAACGTCGGATCTCTGTCGAGGTCGCGTCCGCGTGCGTCTCGATCGCCAGGGCCACGCCCAGTTCGCGTAAAGCCGGCTCCAGACGTTTTACGACGCTCTGAGTGGCCTCAAGCTGGTCGGACCAGCGCACATCGGTCCGAAAACGGTCGTGTCGATCGCCGATATACACCCGAGCATGGTGGCATCCGAGCTGAGCGGCGGCCGTCACGTGCGGGATCAGTTCGCCGGCAAGATCCTGGGCGGTGAGGGGCCGAGCTTCGGTTCTCGGGCGTCGATAGGGATTGGGCGAGGGAAGCCCGACCTCGAGCGTGAGACCCTTCTGGCAGGCCAGCAGTCGCACTTCCTCAAGTCGCTCGTGGGACAGGTCGGGGGCGATAACCGAGGGATCAAGAAACTGGACGCCATCGAGCCGATGGTCATTGGCAAATTCCAGGGTCGCCTCGACCGAAAGTCTCCGATGCTCGATTGTGTAGGCGTCAAAACCGATCCGCATCGGTAGGAGACTCCCGAGAAACCAGGAACACGGTCGCTGACTGGCTCCACAATCGCAAGTGGGCTGTTTCGTCGCAAGTGTCATGATGAGCGACGGGTCGTTTCGATCCTGGCAACGGGTTCCGTCGTTGACGCAGGCGTCGACCTGGCTTGATCTTGCCATCAATCCCAGCGGAGATCACTCGTCTCCTACCGAATTTTATGGAGAACCTG
>JAJYCH010000118.1 GCA_021778575.1 Planctomycetota bacterium | reverse complement strand
CCTGACCGGCAACGCCACCCTCCTGGCCCAGTTCGAGGCCCTCTACACCTCGACCCCGACAACCCAGCAGACCACCGACCTCACCGCCGCCTACAACGCGCTGGCCGCCGCCGTCACGTCGTCGGGTATCACCTCGGCCGACATCACGGCGATCGACTCGGCGTTCTCCGCCGTTCTGACTGCGGCCAGCAGCACCAGCACCGCGACCTTCCCCTACTTCACCCTCGTCCTCGGTGGGTTCAACCAGCACGACGGGTTCGGTGGCCACGGTTTCGGCGAGTTCGGCGATGATAATGGGTCGGGAAGCTCGACGCTCTCGACGGCGCGTCAGGCGTTGCAGACCGAGGTCCAGACCGTCCTCAGCGCCTCGGGAACCACCGTCGCCGAGTTGACCGCCATTCACACCACGTTCCAGACCCTTCAGACCGACAGCCTCAAGCCCACCAGCGGTTCGGCCCTGAGCAGCTTCGAGAATAGCCTCGTCTCCTCCTACGCCGGCGGAACCACCCTGACCGGCAACGCCACCCTCCTGGCCCAGTTCGAGGCCCTCTACACCTCGACCCCGACAACCCAGCAGACCACCGACCTCACCGCCGCCTACAACGCGCTGGCCGCCGCCGTCACGTCGTCGGGTGTCACCTCGGCCGATATCAAGGCGATCGACTCGGCGTTCTCCGCCGTTCTGACCGCGGCCAGCAGCACCAGCACCGCGACCTTCCCCTACTTCACCCTGGTGACGGGCGGTATGGGCGGTTTCGGTGGCCTTGGTGGTTTCGGTGAGCATGGCGGCCATTTCGGTCCCCCGATGGGCGGCCGTCGTTGACCGCCGAAGTCGTGCCTCTGGGACGGGTTACGGTCCAACCAGAGGCCCGACCGTTCGATTCGACAGGTGCGGTTGCTTGATCGCGATGGCGGATCGCCATAAGGTGGGATGAGGCTCGAATCAAGGGCCTCGTTCGACTCACCTTCGGAGCGACGTCGCGCCGATGGATACCCCGCTCAGCCTGATCGAGCGCGTCCGCGACCCCCACGATTCGGCCTCCTGGCGGAGGCTCGTGGATCTCTACACCCCGTTGATCCGCCAGTGGCTCCGCCGGTCGGTCGCCGACTCCGACGCCGACGACCTGATCCAGGAGATCCTCGGCGCAATGCTCCGCGCCATGCCCAGCTTCGAGCACTCGGGCCGCCCCGGAGCGTTCCGCCACTGGCTCCGGACCACCACCGGCTACCATCTCTCCGCGTTCTGGAAATCGAGGAAGTCGCGAGGCCAGGCGCAACCCTTCGTCTGGGACGAACTCCAGGAACCCGAGAGCGAACTGGGCCGGACCTGGGACCGCGAACACGACGAGTTCGTCGCTCGCCGACTCCTCCTGATGATCGAGCCGGAGTTCTCGCCGACGACCTGGCTGGCCTTCAAGCGACAGGTTCTCGACGGCCTGAAAGCGGCCGAGGTCGCCGCCGAGATGGAGACGACGGTCAACGCCGTGCTCCTCGCCAAGTCGCGAGTCCTGGCCCGGTTGCGGCAAGAAGGGCGAGGGTTGATCGACTGACGCGCGTGGTTTTTTGGCAACATCGAGACAGGAATCCGGATCAACACCCCATTCCCTCTACGCGTTTGCGCAGTCCCGGCGGAACGCCGATCGGACTCGGCAAGCCTGAGGCCCGGAATCGGCCGGGGGTGACGATCGGATTCATTCATCCTTGGAAAAGGACGACGCGATGAGACCAAGTCGATCAGCAACGGGCCTTCTCATTGCTTTTCTCATTTTGGCGACCGGTCATCTGTCGGGCAACGTAGCCCAGGCCGGGTTCACCCTCTACGATACGGTCGGGGCCTACGATGCGGCCTCGCTGGGCAACACATCGCTGAATTTCAATGGTCTCGCGGCTAATGGCTCCGACACAGCGGAATCATCGCCGCCCGGCTTGACGGTGAGTGGCGTGAACTTCTCGATTGATCGTTCGACCAGCAATGGTCACTTATATGTGATCGGCGCGAATTTCGGCCCCCATTACGGCTCCTCGCCGGTCCTCTCCTCGCAGGGGTCGACGTCAGGAGACAACAACCTGATTGTCACCCTGCCCGGAGCCTTCACGAGTTTCGCGCTCGACGGCAATAGCTTCTCCAATATCGCCGGGGTATTCGGCTCCGACCCACTCACTTTCACGCTATCGAACGGCGACTCCTTCAGCCCGACTCTCCCTTCGGACGGGTCTTACGGCTTCATCGGCTTGACGTCCACGACGACCTTCACTTCGATCACGATCACGGATTCGTATAGCAACGGCCATGGGGTGGTCAACCTGGCCGGCTTCACTTTCGGGACCGCCGTTCCCGAACCCTCCTCGATCGCCCTGGTCCTGTTTGGTCTGACGGGACTGATGGTTCCTGGAATTCGCAATCGCCTGCAAAGATCGAGTCGCGAACCTTCGCCATTGAGCTGATCCGAGGGGTGTAGCTTTCGATTCTGGAACTTTTCGCACGAACCGCACTCGTTCCTTCGCTCCGCCTAGGAATGCACTCTTCGACGCTCCGCGTCGTCTTCATCACGGTGGCGACGATCAATGGAAGAGGACGCAGGAGCGTCCGGGACGGCATTCCCACGGGGGACCGTGGGAACGAGTTCTTCCGGCTCAACAGGGAATGTCCGGAATCGAGAGCTATGCCCTGATCCGAGGACGATTTTGAAAATCGGCAAGATTTCGCGGATTTGCTGATGTCGAGATGGTATCATCAGCCTTCATGGTGGTCTCCGATCTCGGCAGATTGACCGTCTCACCCCATCCGCTTCCCACCAGGCTGGCCGCGTTCGGCCTCGGGAAGCTGGACGAAGGAGAATCCGCGCCGATTGCCGAACATATCTCAACCTGCGAGGCTTGCCGATCCCTGGTCGAATCGGTTGCCGACGACACCCTGGCCAGCCTGTTCCGCGAAGCGCACCGCCGGACCGACGTCGTCGTCCCTTCGGGCGAGGCCGATCCGGGCGACCCTCCCTCGGGCTATGAACTGCTCGAAGTGCTGGGCGAGGGCGGGATGGGTGTGGTCTCGAAGGCCCGACAGGTCCGGCTCGGGCGACTGGTCGCCCTGAAGCAGATCCGACCGGAGATTCTGGCCGGTTCGGAAAGTTTCGCGCGGTTCCGTCGCGAGGCCGAAGCGGCGGCAAGGCTCCGTCACCCCAATATCGTGCCGATCTACGACGTCGGCTGGCGGAACGGCGTCCCTTATTACTCGATGGAATACATCGAAGGAGGGACGCTCCGCGACCGCTTGGCCGACGGCCCTCTCGAACCTCAAATCGCGGCAAAGCTGGTCGAGGCTCTGGCCCTGGCCGTCCACCATGCCAACGAGGCCGGGGTCGTCCACCGCGACCTGAAACCGGCCAATATCCTCCTCGCCCCGAACCTCGATTGCCCCAAGATTGGCGACTTCGGCCTCGCCAAGCAGGACGACGACGCCTCGAAGACACGTTCCGGAGCGATCCTCGGCACACCAGGCTACATGAGCCCGGAACAGGCTTCGGGCGACCCCTCGAAGGTCGGCCCCTGCTCCGACATCCACGCCCTGGGCGCGGTCTTTTACGAAACCCTGACCGGCCGACCGCCGTTCCAGTCGGCGACGGTTCTCGAAACTCTCGAACTGGTCCGGAATGGCGAGCCGACGCCGCCTCGGCAACTCCGGACAACCATCCCTCGCGACCTCGAAACGATCGCGCTCAAATGCCTCGAAAAATCGCCCGATCGTCGTTATCCCTCGGCCCGAGCCCTGGCCGACGACCTTCGACGCCACCTCGACGGCCAGCCGATCGTCGCCCGAGCGATTTCCACGCCCGAGCGGCTGGTCAAGTGGGCCAGACGTCGCCCCTGGCAGGCGATCTCGCTGGCGCTCGGAGTGATCCTGATGATTGGGGCCTTCGCCGGGACCCTGATCCACAACGCCAGGCTCCGCGATGAAGTCGCGCGAACCGATCGAGAGGCAAAGGAAGCCCGGAGCCAACGGACGAGGGCCGAGGCGCAATACCGCGCGGCCCGGACCGCGATCCGCCAGATGCTCGCCCGGCTCGAAGATCCCCGATTTGCCGTATCGGACCGGCTCGGCTTACGCCAGAAATTACTCGAAGATGCACTGACATTTTACGATGGAGCGATCCTGGATGAATCCGCCGCCGACGCGCTCACCCGGATCGACAGGGTCGAGGCGATCATGGAAGCCGGCAATCTTCAGATCATGATCGAAAAGGCCGAGGCGGCCGTCCATTCGTTCCAACGTGCCCTCGGCTTGTTTGAATCGCTCGAAGCCGAAGGCTTGATCGGCCGGGAAAGCAATGGGCGCAAGGTCGAGTGCCTGACCAAACTGGGACTGGCGCTGGCCACCGCCGGTCAAGGCGACGAGTCGGTCAAGGTTCAACGACGGGCCGTCGAACTGGCCGGACAGGCCGACTCTCACTCGATCGACGATGACAATAAATTGGCCTGGAGCCACCATAATCTGTCCGTGATCTTGCTCAGGCTCGGTCGGCATGAGGAGGCCGAACAGCACTTGATCGCAGCCCTGGAAATCCAGCGACACTGGCTGTCCGCTCACCCCCGGAGCTATGAACTTCAAGGGCGCCAGGCCGAGAGCCTGATCAATCTCGCCTTGATTCATGATCATCACGGCAAACGCCAGCAAGCCGAAGTCGAATATGACGAGGCCGCCGGGTTGCTCGAACCGATCGTCCGGGAACATCCCGAGCGGCAGACAGCGGGCCTTTCGCTGGCGGCTCTCGAACTGAACCGGGGCATGCTGATGCTGGCGACGGGTCGGCCCGGCCAGGCGATTGAACGGCTTCGGGCCGGCCAGGCGGTTTCGGACACCGTTCTGCACCAACTGCCCGATTGGCCCGAGGCCAGGCAAAGTTCGAGCAAGCTCGCCGCGGCACTGGGCTTTGTGCTCGGAAGCGTCGATCGGTTCGATGAGGCAATCGCCTCCTGGGATCGCGGGATCAGCCTGGCCGAAGGCGAAGCCCGGAAGTCGTATCGCGTGAGCCGGCTGGCCAGCCTCGCCCACCAGGGCCGGGGAACCCAAGCTCTGGCCGAAGCCCAGGTCATGGCCGAGGAATCGCCCCCCTGCTCGGGCCTCGACTTCTACAACCTCGCCTGCGTCGCGGCCATCGTTTCCGGTTCCGCCCGGTCGGTCGGAGATGGAACCTTTGCCGAATCCGCCGCGAAAATCTCGATGGGCTGGCTCGAAAAAGCCCGAACCCGAGGGATCTTCGACGACCCGGGAATGGTCAAAGCCCTGGGTACGCATGGCGATCTCGACCTCAAAGCCCTCTGGGATCGCGATGATTACCGCCAGTTCTCCCTCGACCTCGCCTTCCCGGCCAACCCGTTCCAGCCGGGCCGATGATCGCCATGAAGAAGACAAAACGCTGGACGATCCGGCGTTTTTTCCGGATGATATTGGGGCCAGCCAGGGACGCCATCCCCAACCAGGCCGCGTCGAACGCGGTCGGAGGTCTTTGCCTTGTACTCCAGCAATCGTCGAGGGTTTCTCGCGGGTGCCTCCGCCCTGGCATTCTTCGCGACCGATGCCTTGTCGCGCGTGGTTCAAGCCGGGGAGATCGCCAAGGGGCGCCACGCTGATGAACTCGCCGGGCTCGAGGATTACTGGTCGGAGATCCGCCGGGCGTTCGACGCCGACCGGACCCTGATCAACCTCAACCACGGCGGCGTGGCCCCGGCCCCGTCGGTCGTGCTTGAGGCAATGATCCGCGACGTCCGGTTCGCCAACGTCGCCCCCGCGCACCACATGTGGGACATCCTCGAACCCCGGGTCGAGTCGGTCCGCCGCGAGCTGGCCACCGAGTTCGGTTGCGACCCCGAGGAGATGGCCGTCACTCGCAACGCCTCCGAAGGGATGCAGACCCTGATCGCCGGGATCGACCTGAAACGGGGCGACGAGGTGGTCATCTCCGACCAGAACTACGGCCGGATGCTCACCGCCTGGGATCAGCGAGCCCGACGCGACGGCGTCGTCGTCAAGAAGATCGCGCTCGGAGGCCCGAACCCCTCGCCCGACGATCTCGTCGCCCGGTTCCGGGCCGCGATGACCGACCGGACGAAGGTGGTCGAGATCACCCACGTCATCAACCTGACCGGCAACATCACGCCCGTCCGCGAGGTCGTCGCCATGGCTCGCGAACGAGGGGCCGAGACCTTCGTCGACGGTGCCCACGCCTTCGCCCACTTCCCGTTCAAGCGCGACGACCTGGGCTGCGATTATTACGCCACCAGTCTCCACAAATGGCTGCTCGCGCCGATCGGCACCGGGTTCTTGTATGTGAATAAAGACAAGATTTCAAAAATCTGGCCGCTGATGGCCGCCGGCGACGCCCAGACCAATGACATCCGCAAGTTCGAGGAGATTGGCACCCACCCCGCGGGCAACCACAACGCGATCACCGCCGCCCTGGCGTTCCACCGGGCCATCGGCGTCGACCGCAAGGCCGCCCGGCTCCGCTACCTCCGAGGGCGCTGGGTCTCGAAGCTGACCGAGGCCTCGCCCCGAGCCCACCTGCTCTCCCCGACCGAGAGCGATCGCTCGTGCGGGATCGGCCTCCTGGGGATCGAGGGGATCGACCCGGCGACTCTCAAACAACGGCTCTGGGACAAGCACCGGATCATCACCACGGCGATCAAACACGCCGAGTTCGCCGGCCTGAGAGTCACACCCAACGTCGACACCTCGGTCGAAGACATCGACGTATTCGTGGATGCCGTTCTAAAGGCGATCAAGGCCATCGGTTAATTCTTGGCACGGGTCTTGCACTGGAAGGAGATCGAAGGGAAAAGGCTCGGAGTGGGCCTTCGCTCATCGAATTCTCCCAACATGAGGCAAGTCCGATGCAAGTTCTCGACCAGATGCCGATCGTCATCGGTGCCATCCAATATTCGCTGGCTTACATGCTCTGCGGTGGCGGAATCGTCGGTGCCATCGGCATTTTCATCGTCGCCAAGATGTTTGGCAAGTGAGATTGATTTTGGTCCATTATTGAGTTGAGATCAGAGGGTCAAGATCGTCCATTCTTGAAGATGGACCTTGCCCTTTTTTCTCGACTCAAAGGACTCTCGATGCCGTGGATGGATTATCTGTTCGGCCCACCGCTCGCCACCGACGAAGAAGGCGAGCAAAGGGTTGGTGTCTGGGCGGGAATCCCGATGCTGGGGCTCGATGCCCTGGGTTCGGCGGCCTACGGTCCTGAAGCGGCCTTGACCCTCCTGATTCCGCTCGGACTGGTCGGCGTCGGCTATATTGGTCCCATCACCACGCTGATCATTCTTCTCCTGGCCATTGTTTATGTCTCGTATCGTCAGACGATCACCGCCTACCCTCATGGCGGCGGCTCGTACACCGTGGCTCGCGAGAACCTCGGCAATAATGCCGGTCTGATCGCGGCGGCGGCCTTGATGCTCGACTATATTCTGGTGGTCGCGGTCGGGATCTCGGCGGGAATCGGGGCTCTGGTCTCGGCCGTTCCCGACCTCCAGCCTTACACACTGCCGCTTTGCTTGATCACCCTGGCGTTGATCACGATCGTGAATCTGAGAGGTGTTCGCGAGTCGGGCCTGGCGTTCCTCTTGCCCACTTATCTGTTCATCGTGACGCTCCTGACGGTGATCGCCATCGGCCTGGCCAAGACGTGGACCTCCGGCGGCAAGCCGATTCCCGTGACGCTGCCGCCGATCCCTCCCAAGGCCGAAGCCGTGGCCAGCTTCTGGATCTTGATGAAGGCGTTCGCCAGCGGATGCACGGCGATGACCGGCGTCGAAGCCGTGAGCAACGGCGTGGGAGCGTTTCGCGAGCCATCGGTCCGATATGCCAAGCGAACCTTGTCGGTAATCATTGGCGTGCTCGCGGGGATGCTCGCGGGGATCGCTTATCTCAGTCATGTTTATGGGATCGCGGCGACGGAGCCGGGAACAACCCACTACGACAGCGTTCTCTCGATGCTCGTGGCGGCCGTCGTCGGCCGAGGGGTGTTTTACTACATCACGATCGGCTCGGTCCTGGTGGTCCTGGCGCTTTCGGCCAACACCGGGTTTGCCGACTTCCCCCGGCTTTGCCGCGCGATCGCGCAGGACGGCTATCTGCCGAACGCCTTCGCGCACCGGGGGCGTCGGCTCGTCTATACCCAGGGGATCATGGTCCTGGCCGTGCTGGCGGGGGCCTTGCTGGTCCTGTTCGGAGGAATCACCGACAAGTTAATTCCACTTTTTGCCGTCGGAGCGTTCCTGGCGTTCACGATGTCACAGGCGGGGATGGTCGTACACTGGCGGAAGGTCCAGGGCTCGCACTCGCGCAAGTCAATGATCATCAACGCGGCCGGAGCGGTCTGCACCGCGATCACCCTGGTGGTGGTCCTGATCTCGAAGTTCGCCGAAGGGGCCTGGATCATGCTGATCCTGATCCCAACGCTTCTGGTCGTCTTCAACGGAGTGAATGCCCACTACCGTTCGGTGGCCCGAGAGGTCGCGACCGACTTACCGCTCGACGCCTCGGACGTGGTCCCGCCACTGGTCCTGGTGCCGATCCGGGGGTGGAGCGCGATCAGCAGAAAGGCACTCCGGTTCGCGCTCAAGATCTCGCCGGAGATCTACGCGCTCCACGTGGCCGACGATGAGCGGGCGATGCTCGCACTCGAAGAGGGCTGGAGCCGATTGGTGCAAGAACCGGCAAAGGCGGCCAACCGGGTTCCTCCTCGGCTGATCGTGAGCTATTCGCCTTATCGGCGGCTCTATGCTCCGCTGAAGCAAGTGATCGAGGATCTCAAACGAGCGCAGCCCAACCGAGATATCGCGGTGATCGTCCCCGAGCTTGTCGGCACGCGCTGGTATCATTATGTCTTGCACAACCAGACGGCCGCGGCCATCAAGATTTACCTGAACCTGAGCGGCTTCCGGAAAGTCGTCGTCATCAACGTTCCCTGGTATCTGGGCGAGTCGTGAAGTTTTGTCGGGTTTACTGTCGTCCCCCTCAACCCCGCTTTTCAGCCGGAAACGTCGCTTCGAGCGCACAAATGGACGGTCCGCACTGCGGACCCTACGTATGCTTGGCAACCGACGTTTCGTTGTTTGCCTGGACTCGACCAACGAAAAACGGACGCCTCCAATCCTGTTGGAGGCGTCCGCTCGTGTCTGTCGGGCCTGGTCGCCTGGCCCTTCCGTTGGGCCGATCGGTTCGCGGTCAGGTCGAGATCAATGAACGCTCTGGATGCTCGGGGCGACCGCCGATTGCGCGGTGGGGCTCACGACCGTCGGGCAATGGACGGTGACGGGAACCTTCACGCAGACCTCGACGGGCACTTGCTTGC
>JAJYCH010000117.1 GCA_021778575.1 Planctomycetota bacterium | reverse complement strand
TCCGATCTCCATGTCTTCACGGTTCAAAACGGCATGGTTCGGGTTTCGGGACAGGAGACCGGTGGTTTCGCGACCCGCGAGACATTCGCCGACTATCACCTGATCGTCGAATGGAAGTGGGGAGAGGCGACCTGGTATCCGCGCCGGTTCGAGGCCCGTAATTCGGGCGTGATGGTTCACTCGGTCGGCCTTGATGGGGATGCCCTGGCCTGCTGGATGCAGTCAATCGAGTGTCAGATCAACGAGGGAGGCTGCGGCGACCTGATCGTGGTCCCTGGCAAGAGTGCTGATCCCGTGCAACTGTCTTCCGAAGTCCGGGTTAGCTCGGATGGCCAGTCGTTCTATCAGAAGGGTGGGACCGTCAAGACGCTTCGACGAGGCCGATTTAACTGGTGGGGCCGCGACCCGGACTGGAAAAATGTCCTCTGGTTCCACGGACCGAATGATATCGAGAAACCGCACGGCGAATGGAACCGGCTCGAGATCGTCTGCAAAGGCAGTTCGATCGAGTGCGTCTTGAACGGAATACTCGTCAATGCGGGTCAGAAATCAACCCTTACCGCGGGGAAGATCCTGTTCCAGTCGGAAGGAGCCGAAATTTTTTTCCGGACCATCGAGGTCCGTCCGCTTCCGAAGTGAGCATTTTTGGGATCGTGAGACTCGCTTTCGGTGAAGGTTCCGGTTAGATTATTGAGAGAGAGGCCTTGGGAGACTCACATCTGGGAGCCCTCACGCGCTCATGATCGGCCTTCATCTTCGCCCGCCCGCCGTCGGCAAATTTCTCGTGACGTTAGCCCTTGTGGTCGGCGTCTCCGCGCAAGTTCACGGTCAACTCTCCGACCCGATCGTCGCCAAAGGGGTCAGTTACCTCAAGTCAGCCGCCAGTGGTGGGCAAGTCGGTGAGGTCGCGCTCGCCGCCCTGGCCATGATCAAGGCCGAGGTTCCGACCAGCGACCCGGGGCTGTCCCGAGCCCTCGAGACGATTCAGAAACGATTCACCGACGGTGTTTACAAGGCGGAACGGCAAGGCGGACCAGAGGTTTACGAGGCCGCTGTTATTATCCTGGCGCTCGGCAGTCTCGACCCGATCACGTACAAGCGTCACATTGACTCGTGCGCGAAACATCTTTTGAGCGTACAGAACGCCAACGGGTCGTGGGATTACATGAGCCGGCAGGCCGGCGATACCTCGATCACCCAGTATGCGGTGCTGGGCCTCTGGGAAGCGGAAAACGACGGGGTCACGATCCCGCCTTCGACCTGGGACCGCGCCGCGCAGTGGTATCTCTCGACCCAGCAGGCCGCCGGATGCTGGTGCTACCACCCTGACGAACAGAATCCCCCCACCGTCTCGATGACCGCCGCGGGCGTGGGTAGCCTGCTGATTTGCGAGCGCCAGCTCGCCCCTTATCGCGTCAATGTCCGCATCCTCAACCCGTTCTTGATCCCGGTCGAATCCGATGCGGACCGGCGGAAATACACCCCGGATGTCTCGTCCAAGCGGATTGGCTCGGCGGTCCAGGCCGGCCTGGCCTGGCTCGCGGCCAACTTCACGACCAGCGATCAGTCCTTGATCGGCCACTCGCCGTTCTATGCCCTCTACGGGATCGAACGGATCGGAGCCCTGGCCGACTCAGCGACGCTAGGTCGCCGCGATTGGTTCCAGGACGGCCGGGCTTACATCGCCTCCAAGCAAGGCGCCGGCGGCAACTTCTCGGCCCAGTATGGCGACGTGCCCAACACCGCCTGGGCCGTGCTGTTCATGACCAAATCGACCGCCAAGACCATCAAGAAGATCCAGCTTCGCAAGCTTGGCGCGGGGACTTTGATCGGCGGTCGGGGCCTGCCCAAGGATCTCGGTTCGATCTCCGTTGCCGGTGGACACGTCATCGCTCGACCGATGGATGGAGCCGTCGAGGGGATGCTCGCGGTTCTCGAAGACCCGAGGGTCGAGGACGCCGCCGCGGCCCTGGCGGGTCTGATCGCGAAGTATCGGACCGATGGAACCCGGGTCCTCCGACCCTACCAGGATCGATTCCGCAAGCTCCTGACCGACCCCGACCAGGGAGTCCGCCGGGTCGCCGCGTGGTCGCTGGCCCGGACGGGTGACATCAGCATGGCGGTGCCGCTGATCGAGGCATTGAAGGACCCGGACGAAGGGGTCGTTCACGAGGCGAGGCTGGGCTTGCAGCTCCTCTCCCGAAAGATCGAAGGATACGGTCCCAACGCCGGTGCGACTCCAGAGGAGAAACAGGCGTCGATCCAGAAATGGCGAACCTGGTACGAGTCCGTCCGCCCGCTGTCGACGACGACGGATAGTCCGGCCTCGGCTCCCTCATCCACTTCTTCCCGGAGGCTGCCATGAGCCAGGCAACCGAGCGAGAATCGGCCAGGCGGGAACTGGCCGAAGGGGCCAAGGTTGAGACCGAGGTCGCGGCGAAGATCTATGGTGAAACGCTTTACGACCGGGTCTCGTCGATGCTCCTGGCGGTGGTTCTGGGGGCGCTCCTGGTGTTCGGCTGGCTGTCGATCATCGCCGCGACGACCTCGGCCTACCAGTCGAGGGTGACCCAGTCGATCGAGGTGATCGAGGTCAGCGGTGGCGGCGGTGGAGTTCCCGAGGGCAAGGTCGCCAGCGTCGAGGAAATCAATGTCGCCGGCGGTGAAACAGCCGACAAAGCGTCAAACAACCAGGAAGAGGCGACCGAGTTCGAGGAGCCATCGGTCGAGGCTCGACCGGCGGCGATGCTCGATACGGTGATGGAAGCCGGTCAGAACCTCTCCGAGGTCGACGTCTCGCAGGTCATGCCCACCGGCGGCCGGACGGCGACCGGCAAGCGAAGCTCGAAGATCGGGACCGGCGGCCCCGGCTACGGCTTCGGCCCCGGCGATGGTGGCGTCCGTCGTGAAGACCGCTGGAGCATTCTCTACAAGACCGGCCAGACCGCCGACGAATACGCCCGCCAGCTCGACGCGTTCGGCGTCGAACTCGCCATCATCGTCGGTAATCAGCTTGTTTATGTGTCGAATTTCTCGCAGGTCCGGCCGACCAAGCGGACCGGCTCGGGCTCCGACGACAAGCGCCTCTTCTTCGTCTGGCGCGGCCAGGGTCGAAAGGAGTCGGACATCGCGCTGCTGAGCAAGGCCGACCTTCAGGTTGGCGAGGGCGTCATCTTCCAGTTCTATTCGCCCCGGACCGAGTCGATTCTCGAACAGCTTGAGGTGCGTTACAAAGGGAAACAGCCGGCCGAGATCCGTAACACCCGGTTCGGGGTGGTCCCCTCCGGGAACGGCTACGCGTTTGAAGTGCTCTCGCAAGATTACCTCCGCTGACTTCCCTTTCATCCATATCCCCCGACCGTCGGTCATCTCCTCTCCTCCGCCGATTGTCCTCGGAGATCCTTGACCAGTCATGGCCATCCTCGAAATCCACGACGGGCGAAACCAGGTCCGGCGCGTTCGGATCTCTCACGACAACCCGGTGATGTTCGGCTCGGACCCGATGTGCGACGTGGTCCTCCAGGCCCCGGGACTCCAGCCGTTCCACTGCCGGATTCGCTGGAAACAAGGCCGGTTCAAGGTCGACGCCTCCCCGGAAGTTCCCTTCGTTGAAGTCAACGGCGTCCAGGTCCGCTCGAAAAGCCTGCAACAAGGCGACGAGGTTCGCCTCGGCCATTGCCGGATCTTCCTCCTGAGCACCGAGGATGGCCCCGAACACGGCGAAAAGACCACGGTTCGCGAGACGCCTCGGACCCGAACGACCGGATCGGCCCCCGCCCGTCCGGGTCAGTCGCCGGCCGATTACCACCGGATGGAAATGGCGCCGCCGTCGCTCGAAGAATCACCGGCTCGACCGGCTCCGAAACCAAAGGAAGGGACGCCCGAGAATCCCCTCAAACGGGGTCGGTCCAGTCGATCGCGAGGGCTCGACGCCGGCGACCTGGCGGATCTCGGCGAGGCGGACGACAGCGACGACGAGTCGTCCACCCACTCGAAGAAACGCAAGTCGAAGGACCAAGTGAAGGACAAGGGCAAGACCCCCGAAACCAAGCCGCAGGTGCCCAAGCCGACCGCCAAGGGTCTGGCTCGGGGTCTCTTCCGGTCCTTCGAGCGAGCGCCCGGTGATGACCGGATCGCCGGATCGCCGATCGTGATCGGCCTGGTCGTGGTGATCGGGATCTTGCTGGGCACGAGCTACGCGCTTTATTCGTGGATCACGCAGGTCAACGCGTCGCACCAGTACCAGGTGGCCAGCGACGACATGGAGGCGGGCAACTATCTGAACGCGATCAAGGGGTTCGACGTCTTTCTCGCGTCCAATCCCTCCGAAAAACGGGCCAACAAGGCCCGGGTTCTTCGAGCGTTCGCGAAGGTTCGCCAGCATACGGGCGCCGTGGGAACGTCCTGGGGCGCGGGGCTGATCGAAGCCCGAGCGATGGTCGAGGATGTCGGCCAGATTCCCGAATACAGAGATTCGAGCGTCGATCTCGGCGAAGAACTGCGCAAGATTGCCGAAGGATTGGCGGCTCGGGCGGCCGAGGTCGCCGATCCCAAAGGGCTGGCCGAGGCCGAGTCGGCGGTTCAGCTCCACGCCAAGATTGTCGGGCCGACGGCCGATGCTCTGATCGAGAAGTCGAAGATTCCCGCCACGCTCGAAAAGGCCCGCCTGGCGATCCGCAAGAACAAGGATCGCGCCGCGGCGATCGCCGCGATGGACGCCGGGTTGAAAGGCGGCAAGCCCGCGCAGACGTATGCCTCGCGTGACTCGCTGATCCGTCGCTACCCCGAACTGGCGGTCGATAAAGAGCTGAGCAGCCGACTGCTCCAGGCCAACGAACAGATTCAAAAAGCGGTCAGCTTCGACCCATCGGGCCGACCCGGACTGACCGAGCCCAGACATGACCCGCTGGGACCGACCACTAGCCTGGTCCTCCGGCTCGAACCGGGCAAGGCCGCGGCGTCGGCCAACGGACCGTTCGCTTATGCGTTCGCCGATGGCTCGCTGTTCGCCGTCGATTCGGCGACGGGCTCGCCCCGATGGCAGGCTCCGTATGGCCAGAGTGCTCCGTTCCCGCCGCTGAGCGTTCCGGGATCACCCCCGACGGTGATCCTCTTCGACACCCGGACGAGCGAACTGGTCCGTCTCGACGGGCGAACCGGCGCTCTGCTCTGGCGGCAGGAGATTGGCGGACTGGTGGGCGACGCTCCGCTGGTGCTCGGCAACCAGGTTTATCAGCCGACGCTCGATGGTCGGCTCCTTCAGATCGACCTGGCCTCGGGAGCGATCCGAGGGACCTTGAAGCTTGGCCGGAAGCTGGCGAGAACCCCCGTCGCCGACGACTCGGTCACCCATCTCTACCTGCTGGCCGAGGAGGACTGCCTCTTCATTGTCGGTCTTGACCCGTTGAACTGTGTCGCCGTCGAATACATCGGCCATCAGTTGGGCTCGGTCGTCTGCCCCCCCGCGCGAGTCGGTCGGTACTACGTCTTACCCGAGAATTCGACCATCGATAAGGGACGCTGGCGGGTCTTCGTGATTGATGAGGCCGGGACCAAGCTCAAGGAAGTCCAGGAATTGCCGGTCTCAGGCTGGACCCGGTCAACTCCGGCCACCTCGGGCTCGGTGATCTGGTCGAGCAGCGACCGAGGGGAGCTGATCGCTTACGCGATCGGACTCTACGACGCCAAGACGCCGTTCACGACCATTGCGCGGGCGGCGCCAGGTCTGGAAAACGAGGGGCCATCGTTCTCGTTCACCAAGACCGATCGCGACCTCTGGCTCGCCTCGTCGCACTCCGGTCGGTTCGAGCTCGACCTCGAACACGGGCGGTTCACCTCGGCCTGGACCCTGGGGGATGCCGGCCCCGCGCTGGCCCCGCCGCAGCCGTTCGACCGGCTCCTGGTTCTGGTCCAGAAACACGATGAAGGCCCGGGGACCTCGCTCTGGGGCGTGGACCCGATCTCGGGGCAGGTCCGCTGGCGAACCGTCCTCGGATCGGCGTGGCCGGTCAGCCTGGTCGGTTCGACCACCGGCGACGCGCTGAGCACCCTGGCCGCTGACGGTCGCAACCTGTCGATCGATGCCGCGGCGCTGAAGACCGGCGGCTTCATCGAACAGCCCTTGCCTCGGCCCGGAGTCTTCCGGCTGCCGACGTCGATCCTCCAGCGGCTGGAGATCGACGGAGCCTCGGTGATCGTTCCCGAGGTCGGGACCAGCAAGATCCTCGTCCGGGCCGACACTCCCGACTTCAAGACGGTCGAACTTCCCGCGCCGATTGCGACGACACTGGTCGCGCTCGGCAAGAATCTGCTCATTCCGGGAGCGGACGGCCGGGTCTATCTGATCGACCCGAGGACCGGCGTCGCCACGGCCGACCCGTACGTGCCGCCGTTCGATCGATCGAAACTGATCCAGTGGCGAACCCCCGTTCTGCTCGAAGGGGACGCCGTGGCGCTGGCGGATTCCGAGGCGACGCTTCGACGCGTGGCCGTGGACCCGACGGGGCGTCCCCGGGTGATCGTGACGGCCGAATTCCGGCTCGACAAGCCGCTCGCCGCCGATCCGGCCTCGACCGGTTCGTCGGTCCTGGTGGTCACGACCGACGGCAAGGTCCGCTCGCTCGCCGCGCGTGACCTGGGGCCTCAAGGAAGCTGGACGCTCGAAGCAACCCGGCTGCTCGGACCGGTTGTCGTGGCCGACCATGTGTTCGTCGCCGACTCGGCGGGGAACATCCTCACCTTCGCGCCGGACGGGAGAAAGCTCTGGGGGGCGAAGCTTCGCGACACGATCACGGTCGGACCTCCCGCGGTTCTCGATGAATCGGCCTGGTTCCTCGGCCGCGATGGCTCGCTCCAGCGGTTCTCGATGGCCAACGGAACCGCGCAGTCGGTGACCAATCTCGACTTCCTGCCTGCTGGCGGACCGCTCTCGGCCGGGCCGGAACTGGTCGTCCCCAGCGGAGTCGGCAGCTTGCGACTGGTTGATAAGAAGGTTCTCGAGTCGTCGGGAGAGCGCAAACCATGACGATGGTTCGACCCGATCTTTGCCGCCGCCGCCAACCGATCGCCAGCCTCTGCACGCTGGCGATGGCTCTCGTGGCCGTGCAGGCAACGGCTGCCCTGGGGCAGAATTATCAGCCGCCGCCGCCTCTGCCGAACGCGAACGTCAAGCCTCGTTCGACCGACCTGATGAAGACGCCGCCGTTCGACCGGATCACCCTGATCGATAACGCGGTCTTCGAGATCGAGCCGCTGACGACACGTCCGCTCCCGCCACTCGATACCAAGAAAAAGAAGTCGCTGGCCGACCTCGAAGGGGACAAGCCGAAGCGAAACGACCCGTTCAGCAAGAAAGAACCCGAGGAAGCCGAGCAGTTCATCCCGATTCACCTGATGGATGGCGAGATCCGCGACTTCAAGACCAAGCGAGGATCGATCAAGAGCGTCGAATATTTTGAAGACATGCTCCTGGCCGAAGGAGATAAGCTGGTCCGTGAAGGAGACTTTACCCGGGCGTTCGAGCGTTACTTGCTGGTCAAATCGCGCGACCCGAACTGGAAAGGGCTCGATGAACGGGTCAACCGGCTCCTGTACGACGAGGGATCGAACGCGCTGATCGACGATAGCGCGCGCGGCCTCCGGCTCCTGGCCGATCTCCACGCCCGCCAGCCCGACTATCCGGGACTGGCCGACCGGCTGGCCAGCACTTACGCGAAGCGGATGGAAAAAGCGATCGAGGCGGGTGATTTTCTGGTCGCTCGCCGGCTCCTCAACGAACTGGAGCACGCCGCGCCGAATCACTTCGAGGTCCGGGCCACGCGGAATAAACTCGTCGGCCGGGCCAAGGTTTTGATCGACCAGGCGGCGAAATCGAGTCCGTCGGACCGGGTCGACCGGTTGGCCGAGGCCGCGCGGATCTGGCCGGATTACGACGGTCTTGAAGCCGCTTATCGCGAGGCGTTCCGGAACGAGCCGACGCTGACCGTCGCCGTCGCCGCCCTTGCCGAGCCCGTTGGCCCGTTCCCGGCCACTCCGGCGTCGGAGCGCGTTTCGCGCCTGCTCTACCTCCCGCTTCTGGCGAGCGACACCGAGGCAGCCACCCGGGGAGAGTTGACCGGGCAGCTTCTGTCGAACCTGCAAATCGTGGAACTCGGCCGGGGCTTGAAGATCACGTTGAAGCCCGGTCCGGTCTGGTCGGACGGTTCCCGGCCGGTGACGGCGATCGACGTGGCCCGGTCGATGGCGGATCGAGCCTTGCCCGCCTCCCCCGGTTACATCGCCCGCTGGGCGGACCTGCTCGAACGGGTCGAGGCGATCGATGAAACCCACCTGAACGTCCGGCTGACCCGCCCGAGCATGAAGCTGGAGGCATGGTTGCTCGGCCCGGTCGGTCCGGCTCACGCGGCCAGCGATGGCTGGGTCTCTTCGCTGGGCAAGAAGCGCAAGCCGGTCGGCGACGGTCCCTACGTCTGGGAATCGTCGAGCGACTCGACAACCTTGCTGCACTCGGTCGCGACCGAATCGGCTGGTGAGACCTTACGCGTGAAACGGATTCGCGAGGTTCGCTACACCAACCCGGCCGGATCGATCGAGGCCCTGATCCGGGGCGATATCGCGCTGCTGGAACATCTCCCACCCGAGCGTCTGAACGAACTCTCAAGGATGACCGACCTTGTGAAGGTCGGGCGGTACTCGACGCCGAGCGTCCACCGGATCGCTCTCGATGGCCGGAACCCCGCGCTCCGGAACCGCAAGCTCCGCCGGGCTCTCTCGATGGCGATCGACCGCAAGACCTTGCTCGAAGAGGTCGTCCTCCGTCGACCTCTCGACGAGAAGAATACCGTGGCCGATGGACCGTTTGTCCGGGGTAGCTTCGTCGACGCGGCGGACGTCGATCCCCTCGAATATCGGCCGCTCCTGGCCAGGGGGCTGGTCGCGGCGGCGAAGAAAGAACTGGGCGGCAACCCGATCAAGCTGACCCTGGAATATCCCGCGATCGCCGAGGCCCGCGCCGTCTGCTTGAAACTGGTCGAGGCGTTTGCTCTGGTGGGCGTGACCATCCAACTGATCGAACGGGGTGAGTCCGACCTCGAAAACGAGCTTCACGCCGGCAGGAAGTTCGATCTGGCCTACCGTTCGAGTCGCCCCGACGAACCGCTCCAGGATGCCGGGCCGCTGCTTCTGCCCGGTTACGACGCCCCGCCGGTGGCCGATGCGATGGCGTCGGCGGCAAGCCCGCGCATCTTGCAACTGCTGATCCAGCTCGATCGGGCTCCGGAGACGACCTCGGCCCGCGCGATCGCGATCCAGATTGATCGCGAATGTCGTGACGAGTTGCCGGTCCTACCGCTCTGGCAGAT